>CAYODZ010000218.1:0-2921 GCA_964402835.1 uncultured Gammaproteobacteria bacterium
GACAGCGACGCAGTTTCAACGGCAGCCGACCCGTCGCCATAATGGTCGCATGGGAGGCACCTAGATCGTGCCGCGAAATGCTATGACGCTTGAAGCCAATGACCTTGATGCTCTCAGAGATGCGGTCGCCGTACTTGAGAATCCCGGATTGGCCGTTCAAATCACGAACCTTATCGGCAAGCCGATCGAATACGCTGTCAGTGTGCTCCCCGATTCCGTTTCTCAACGTATCGGGGACGCGACACGCACTGCCCTGCGATCTTCCCTGCGCGTCGCCGTGTCCACCATGAATAGCGAGCGTGGTGTAACACCATCCAACACCATGCACAAGATTCTAACTACACTCAGCGGTGCCGTAGGTGGTGCATTTGGCCTTCCGGCTTTGGCAATTGAATTACCCGTGTCAACAAGCATTATGCTTCGTTCTATGGCCGACATTGCTCGCGGAGAAGGTGAGAATATTCGTTCGGTGGAAACTCAACTGGCCTGCATCGAGGTCTTCGCACTTGGAAGTCGTATCGAAGGTGACGATAGCGCAGAGACAGGGTATTATGCCACGCGTGCGGCCCTTGCTCGCGTAATCTCGGAAGCCGCGAGATTCATCGCAGCAAATGGACTTTCCGAACAGGGTGCACCTGCAATTGTTCGCTTGATCTCTAAGGTCGCCTCTCGATTCAGCGTAGCCGTCTCCGAGAAATTCGCTGCGCAGTCAGTACCCGTAATCGGTGCAGCAGGTGGCGCCGCGATCAACCTCGTTTTCATCAACCATTTTCAGGACATGGCCCGCGCGCATTTCACCGTAAGGCGTTTGGACCGCAAGTACGGCGCCGATGTCATCCAGAGCGAATATGAACGAATTGCGCGGGGCGCCGAGGCGTAGCTCGTGGTTATCAAGAATATCTGGCGATTGGTCTCGCGATATCCGTCCCCTATAATCGTCAGACTTCCGATCGGGCGGAAGACGACGATGTGCATGTTTCGCCAATTAATCATGCTGCTGAGGATGCGACGATGCAATTATTGAGAGTCATTATTGCAGGCCTGTTATCTTTCTGCTCCGCAGTGAGTTGGGCGGACGACTGGCCGCAGTGGATGGGGCCGAAACGCGACAATGTGTGGCGTGAAGACCGTTTATTGGAGAAGTTTCCGGCGGACGGGCCGCGCGTCGTGTGGCGTACACCGATAGCAGGCGGCTATGCAGGCCCCGCGGTGGCCAGCGGCAAGTTGTTCGTCACAGATTACGTCACCCAAGACAACGTCAAAGTTGACAACTTTGACCGTAAGGAATTCACAGGGATTGAGCGCGTGTTGTGCTTGAATGTCGAAACCGGCTCGGAGCATTGGCGGCACGAATACCCGGTGAAGTACACCATCTCTTATCCGGCCGGGCCGCGCTGCACGCCGATCGTGGACGGCGATAAGGTGTATACGCTTGGGGCCGAGGGCAACCTCATTTGCTTTGCTTCGGAAAACGGCGCGATCGTTTGGCAAAAGGACTTGCCGAAGGAGTACGACACGAAAACGGCGATGTGGGGCTATGCCAGTCATCCACTCATCGACGGCAACAAATTGATCTGCCTGGCGGGCGGATACGGAACGCATGCCGTCGCGCTGGACAAGAATACGGGCCAAGAAATTTGGCGCACGCTGACGTCGCCCGAGCAAGGTTACTCACCACCCACGATCATCGAAGCAGGCGGCCGCCGCCAGCTTGTTCTCGCGCGCATCAATGCCTTGACCTCGGTCGATCCGGAGACAGGCAGTGAGTACTGGTCGGTGCCCTACGATGCCACGAGCGGCTCGCTGATCATGTCGCCGGTTCGGTCGACAAACTTTTTATACGTCGGCGGTTACAATCAACAGAGTTTGCTGGTGCAACTCGCCGCAGAAGCGCCCGGTGCGGAAATTGTTTGGCGCAATAAGGCCCAGCATGGCATCTCGCCCGTGAACGTGCAGCCATTCGTTAACGACGGCACCATGTATGGCTTCGACCAGAATGGCCGGCTGTATGCGATCGACCTGCCGAGCGGAAAGCGGCTCTGGGATACGACCGAGCCGGTGTCGGAGCGCCCGGTCTACAGTGGGACCGCGTTCATCGTCCGGCAGGGCGACGAGGGCAACCGATACTGGTTGTTCAACGAACACGGTGATCTCATCATCGCGACTCTGACGCCGGAGGGTTACGAGGAAATCGACCGGGCGCCTGGTCTCATCGAGCCGACGAACCAAGCATTCGGCCGCGACGTGGTGTGGAGCATGCCGGCGTTCGCCAATCGGCGGATGTACGTCCGCAACGATCGAGAATGCATTTGCATCGACCTGGAGAAGAAGTAATAGACGGAGCAGAATTACCCGCGCCTGATTCTACGTACCGGCGGCTGGCTGGTATTCCCGTCATTAACGCGTGGCACTGGTCAACAATGCACCGTCGCGGCACACGTTTTCTGGCACACGAATTCAGTGCCGGGAAACGTCGGCGCGGAGCTTTTGAGATGGATCTGGCCGAATACGTTTACTGGCTGCGTCATCTAATCAAGGTAATCGGCACCGAACCTCCGGCACGCAACCTGAGAGACGGGTAGAATTAACTCGATAGCAGTTGTGCGAGCCGGCTAGTACTCATGTTCTGTCGATATGCCGACCAGGCCGAGCTGCTCAATTCCCGGCACGAAAGAGAGGGTGTCGACATCTTTGTCGCGCGGCAAGCTCAGCGTTGTGCTCGGCGAAAAGGGCTTGGCCGACCGCGTTGTCAACTTGCTGTAGCGGGTTTCGCGTTACGTGAAATGAACGCCGGAGGCCGAGTCTTACTCTTGGAGCCTATCCCAGAACCGTCGGGGACTGGCTCATTTTGCGGAGTCTTCGGAGCAAAATGTGCCTGTCCCCCTCTCCGCAGACGGTTCTGGGATAGGCTCTTGGTCTCC
>CAYODZ010000219.1:0-22647 GCA_964402835.1 uncultured Gammaproteobacteria bacterium
GACCGGCGACGCGCGGCGGATCGGGATGACCGGCCCGCCGGGCGCGGGGAAGAGCACGCTGACCGAGCGGCTGGCGCTCCTGCTCCGGGCCCGCGGCGAGACGGTCGGGATCCTGGCGGTGGACCCGTCCAGCCCGTACACCGGCGGCGCGCTCCTGGGGGACCGGATCCGGATGCAGGAGCTGACCCTGGACGAGGGCGCCTTCATCCGGTCGATGGCCTCCCGCGGACGGCTGGGCGGCCTCGCCACCACCTCGCTCGAGGCCGCGGACCTGCTGGAGGCGTTCGGCTTCGACGTCGTGATCCACGAGACGGTCGGGGTGGGGCAGACCGAGCGCGACGTGGTCTCCGCCGCGGACACGACGGTGGTCATCCTGGTGCCGGAGTCGGGCGACTCCATCCAGGCGATGAAGGCCGGTCTCATGGAGATCGCCGACGTGTTCGTGGTGAACAAGGCCGACCGCCCCGGCGCCGACCGGCTGGCGCGGGCGCTCAAGTCCACGCTGGCGCTGAAGGCCAAGTCGCGCGACGGCTGGACGCCGCCGATCCTGCGGGCGGTGGCGACGGAGGGCGAGGGGATCGAGGAGCTGGACGAGGCGATCGCCGCCCACCGGGCGCACGGCGAGAAGACCGGCGCGCTGGCGCGGAAGCGCCGCGAGCGGACGGCCGAGCGGGTGCGCGACCTGATCAGCCGGCGGTTGGAGCGGCGGTTGTGGCACGACGGCGTCGGCGCCGGGCTCCTGGAGTCTGGGCTGGACCGGATCGAAGCGGGCGAGGCCACCCCGTACTCGGTGGCCGACGAGATCGCGCGGGCGGCGGGACTGGAGTCGCGCGAGGACGAGGCGGCGGACCTGGCCGCCCGAGCGTAGAGGAGGCGAGCATGGAGAAGACGGTCGAAGACCGGGAGACGGCGGCGCCGGACGAGGCGGGCCACCGGCGCGTGACCGGCATGGATGCCATCCGTGCCCGCTACGCCGACTGGCGGGAGCGGGCGGAGAAGCAGCCGCGGCGGGACATCGACTTCACCACCACCTCCTCCATGGAGGTGGAGCCCCTCTACGGCCCCGCCGACGTGGCGCACCTCGATCCGATGGAGGACATCGGCCTGCCCGGGGAGTATCCGTTCACCCGCGGCGTCTACGACTCGATGTACCGGACGCGCCTCTGGACGATGCGGCAGTTCGCCGGCTTCGCCACCGCCGAGGAGACGAACGCCCGCTACCACTTCCTGCTGGAGCACGGCCAGACCGGCCTCTCGGTGGCGTTCGACCTGCCGACCCTGATGGGGTACGACTCCGACCACGAGATGAGCGAGGGCGAGGTCGGGGTCTGCGGCGTGGCGATCGATTCGCTGGCGGACATGGAGACCCTCTTCGGCGGGATTCCGCTGGACCAGGTCTCGACGTCGATGACGATCAACGGGCCCGCCATCATCTTCCTCGCGCTCTACGTGGCGGTGGCCGAGAAGCAGGGGATCCCGCCCGAGAAGCTCCGCGGCACGCTCCAGACGGATCCGCTGAAGGAGTACATCGCGCAGAAGGAGTGGCTCTTCCCGCCCGAGCCGCACCTCAAGATCGTCGTCGACATGTTCGACTGGTGCGCGAAGAAGGCGCCCCTCTGGCACGCGATCTCGATCTCCGGCTACCACATCCGCGAGGCCGGCTCGACCGCCGTCCAGGAGCTCGCGTTCACGCTGAAGAACGGGTTCACCTACGTGGAGCGGGCGATGGAGGCCGGACTCCCCGTGGATTCGTTCGCGCCGCGGCTCTCGTTCTTCTGGAACGCGCACAACGACTTCTTCGAGGAGGTCGCCAAGTACCGCGCCGCCCGCCGGATCTGGGCGCGCCACATGCGGGACATCTACGGCGCCGAGAACCCTCGCTCCTGGCTCATGCGGTTCCACACCCAGACGGCAGGATGCTCGCTGACCGAGCAGCAGCCCGAGAACAATATCGTCCGGACCGCCATCCAGGCCCTGGCCGCCGTCATGGGCGGCACCCAGTCGCTCCACACCAACTCGATGGACGAGACGTACGCCCTCCCCACCGAGCGGGCGGTCAAGATCGCGCTCCGCACCCAGCAGGTGATCGCCTACGAGTCCGGCGTCCCCAACGTGATCGACCCCCTCGGCGGCTCGTACTTCGTCGAGGCGCTCACCGACCGGATGGAGCAGGAGGCCGAGGCCTACTTCCGCCGGATCGACGACATGGGCGGCGTCGTGGCTGGCATCGAGGAGGGGTTCTTCCAGCGCGAGATCGCCGAGGCCGCCAGCCGCTACCAGGAGGAGATCGACGAGAAGCGCCGCGTGATCGTCGGGGTGAACCGGTTCGTGGAGACCGGCGAGGCGCTGGAGATCCCGATCCTCCGGATCGACCCGAGGTACGAGCGGGAGCAGACGGCGCGGCTGGTGAAGCTCCGCGAGGAGCGGGACGCCAAGCGGGTCGACGCCGCGATGAAGGCTTTGCGGGGTGCCATTCGCGCGGAGGGGAACCTGATGGAGCCAATGCTGGAGGCGGTCCGGGCCTACGCCACGGTGGGGGAGATCGTGGAGCTGATGAAGGGGGAGTACGGGACCTGGCGGGAGCCGGAGATCTTTTAGTGGGATTCTGTTCGGTCGGGCGGCGGCTTTGGAGAGTGGTAGCCGCGTGTTGGCAGCGAGAACGACAGCCGAGCCGTTCGGGAGGCTGGCTCTCGAAGCCCGCTCCTACGACACCCTCCAGCACTCGTCTGCCGTGGGATCGCCGCTGGATTCACAGGGTTGATCGCGCTATATAAAAACAGCCGGGTCTTGTTTCGCAGCCTATCCGAACCAAGTGCAGAGGACGAGGTCCGGAACCTAAGCCCTGCCCTAGTATCGGAGATTGGCGAGACGGAGGCGAGAGAACCGCGGTGATCGAGAGTCTGATCGGCCTCGTTCCGAGCTTGGCGGAGTTTCTTAGAGGAGCCTCGGCCCGGAAGCGGTTGACGGATGATCGGGGACATAGAGCTGTTGAGGCGATCCTCGGCTCCGTCAATGAATCTCGTCTTTACATCGTTCATCTTGAGAGGGGCAATTCTCGCGACTTCGAGCGTGAAGGGAACCTGTCGCGCTGCTGGACGCAAACTGCAGCTGCCCTCAGAGGAATCGACGATGATCTTGCAAGACGGGCACAGCTGAAAGGCCAGTACTGGACGGATCCGGATCACTGGGATGACCACCGTACGGAGGAAGCTCGAATCGGACTCGAAGAAGTCGCGCGAGACGCCGAGGCGCTTCTAAGCGGGGAAGATGCTCACTGACATGAGCTAAACCGCTGAGGGATCGCTCTTGTCGTCGGTCGTTGCCAACGTGAAGGGCGCACCAAGCCGCCTTTGCTGGACGCGCCCGGAGCTGACGTTTTGGACCCTTTCGACAGACAGAGCAAAGGTCGCCGTGGGACTTGAGATCGTAGCTTCGGTGATCGCCGGCTTGGCGAGTCTTCTTGCCGGCGGACTCGTAGCGCAGGTTGCTCGGCGTCTTCTCGGCATTCGTACCGCATCAGCTAAGCCGTATGGAGAGCGTCTCGCAGAGTTGTCGACCAGTTTAACGAAGGCATCTCGTGAGGTCGACTCTGTGCTCGCTGAAGTAGCTCAGGTCGCACGCAGCCGAGAAGCGGCAGTTCAGAAACTGGAATTTGACCTGGAGGCGCTTGAGAGCCGCGAGAAGGAGCTCAAGGACAAGGTAGAAGCGCTACAGAGAACCCCCCTGCCCGTGGCGGAGCACTTCGCACGACTCCTCGAATCTGGCGAGAAACGTAACGAGAAAAGAGACTACGTCCTCTTTGGGGCGGGCGTTGTACTAACGACAGTGATAGCAATTGTTATCCAAATGGTCGGCGGATGAAACCGATGGTTCTTCGGGGCGCTGAACCGGTGGGTTGGGAAGCAGATCGAAACGGCACTTCATCAATCATTGGAGTACAACCGGCATGGCAAAGGCAAATCCACTGAGACGCCCTTTGAAGCTCGTATGGCGCAGAGGTCCAACGGGCCTTAAGGACCTGGCCGAACTGGAGTACAACAAGCAGTTTAAGGGCGATGATTCGCGCAGGACAGAACGAGCGTTTGAAAAGGCTTGGGAGATACGTAACTTTGAGATAGAAATGTATTGGAAGCGGGCTACTTACTTTTGGGCGTTTATCGCGAGTGCCCTGGTAGGGTATTTTGCTTTGACCGAGGCTGAGAATTATGCCGTGCCAGATCCCAATCACCATGCGGAAGTGTATTTCGTGATCTGCATCGGCTTCCTGTTGGCGCTTGCATGGCATTTAACAAACCGGGGGAGTAAGCAGTGGCAACGCAACTGGGAGACTCACGTGGATCTATTGGAAGATGCTTTTACGGGCCCACTCTACAAAACGGTTCATTCAGAGACAACGTTTTCAGTCTCGAAGCTCAATGAAATCGTTACCGTTGCGTTCATGTCTTTGTGGGTAATGTCGGGTGCTAAGTATTTCGCTGATCAGAATCTTTTTGGTTTCTCTTGGCAAGTAAACTGGTTTGTTCTGGTGGCAACCGTTGCCACGGGGCTGTTTGCCATGGCTATGGTGTTCGGCCATGGGCGTGGTCTACATTCGGAACGCACTGTACGCATGTACAGGCGGTCCGTTGTTTACGATTCACCAGGGGGCCCCCCCGCTTTTTATAATGACGACAAAGCGATGGGGGATTCGACGCATACGTGAGCATGAGCTGGTTGCATCGGAATGGAGAACGGGCCGCACTAATAGGCCGCTGCACCTGATAGCCAACGTCGGTAACCCAAGAGGTACAGCACCAATAGCGGCGTGACCTGCACGAGATGGCTCAACTACCGGAGTCTTGAAATGCGCACTAGCACCCCGAGCAGGATCACCACGGATACCTCGCTAATTAGCACCCTCATCACCGGCCTACGCAAAGGCGAGACCAAGATTCCGTAGTTCCAGCGCAGGTTCGTATGGAAGGATGAGCAGGCGCTGGATCTCCTTGACAGCATTGCGAATAACTATCCCATAGGAAGCTTACTCCTCTGGCGAACCAAGGAAAAGCTAAGGGCCGAGCGGAATCTCGGATCCTTTCGGCTTCCCGAAACCGATGAAATGGTTCCCACTGACTACGTCTTGGACGGCCAACAGCGCCTCACGGTTATCTACTCGTGCATGGGCGCGCCAGAAGAGGAGGGCGGCTTCGCCGTCATCTACGATTTAGAAGCAGAGGCATTTCTTCGTCAATCAGATTCTCCCAAACTGCACCAATTCCCGCTGCGTCTCATGTTCAACACTACCCGGCTGTTGAACTTCCGTACCGCGTTACAAGCTCATCCGCGAGCCCAATCGTACCAAGATCGCTTGGATAAGCTTATCGCGGCCTTTGCAGATTACCGCATCCCAGTTGTTACCCTGAAGGACCTGACCGTGGAGGAGGTATGTCCAATCTTCGAGCGGATCAATAGCTCCGGGACTCGACTCTCCACTTATGATCTTATGGTAGCTGCCACTTGGCGGCATGACTTCGACCTTAACGAGGAAGTGGACGACGTACAGGATGCACTCCAAGCGAAGGGCTTCGGGGATATTGATCGCACGACGGTCTTGAAGTGCCTCTCGGCAGTTCAGCTAGAGACGATCAAGGATGACGCTCTCAAGTCATTGCGCGAGCTCGACAAGGCGGAAATTCGAATCCTGCTGGGCACCACGACGGCCGCTCTGCAGAAGACTGTAGATGTACTTGCTACGGAGTTCGGGATCTACAGCTGGGATTTCCTATCTTATGAAGCGTTGGTCATTATCACAGCCGTGGTCTACAGCAAGCATGATCATTTGGATGCAAAGCAAGTCCGACGACTCAGGCAGTGGTTCTGGCGCGCAGCATTCGGAGAGCGATACAAAGTCGGGGGAGAGAATTTTGTGTCACGCGATATCAGCCTCGTGCGCAACTTTGTTGCGCGCGGCGAGGGCCGGTCTGAAGATTTTGGCGAATCGCCGTCGCTCGTCGAATGGAGAGACATCGCCTTCAGAAGTAATGTGTCCCGCTCCCGTGCATTTCTCCTCGCCTTGGCCATGAAGCGCCCCTGCAATTTGACCAACGGGGCGCGCGTAGACACGGCGGTAGCACTGTCGGGTTATAACCGTAAGCAGTATCACCACGTCTACCCGCGGGCATATTTAAGGAGAACGGGTGCCCGTACGAATGCCAACTTGTTGCTCAATATTTGTATGTTATCGGCATCAGGCAACAACTTGGTTGGCGCGACGGACCCAAATGAGTATTTGCCAGAATTGGCCCGGCAGCTCGGCTCGGATGCGGATGCGGTATTTCTATCCAATATGCTTCCGAGGCCGTCGCAATTCGACTACGCCAGGAGCAGCTATGATGAGTTTGTGGAGGCCCGCGCCCACGTTGTAGCGCCATTTGTGCAGGCACTGTGTGAAGGCGTCATGCTCTGGAGCGACGGGAATGTGGCCTAACAGACAGTTGACCCTCACGCGGGGAGACGAACGGGTTGTTCTTTGGTTTGCAGCCCCCGCAGGTTAACGGCGAGGCTTTGACCAGGCTGACCATAGATGAGACAATGAGGCGACGCAACCCGATCTCGCCATGGAATCCCGCGATCCGTAGAGGGTGCGCCAAGTGATTACGAACGCCAAGTTGCCCGCCGGCGCTTGGTGAACACGCCACCCCACGCCACCGCTGATGAAGTCGGGCGACAAGATGAGCTTCCACCTGATCGACTACGTCCCGAAGAAGATCCTCGAGCCACTGCCTTCGTATCGGGATGGGCGGAACCGGATATCATGCCCGTTTCCCAGGCCATGCCGTCTCTCGGGGACTTTGCCTCGATCCTCGGCGAGTACGACACGAAGCCCGCCGGCAGGGTGTCCATCGAGAATCCGCCCCCGAACTGGCTGAACGTCGGTTGGGTCCTGGAGGATGGCTGGTTTGCGCCCGTCGTACGAGTCAATGGTGGGTTGGCGTACAGCATGTTCCCTGTGGAATCTGGAATGTTCTATGTCCCCGGCGTGGACGCCTGGGTTGGGTTCACGGAGGGCGACGGGGGGCCGACGCTCCACTGGACGCGGGTGCTCGAGGGCACGAGTACGGGAACGCGCGTGGGAGAGTAGGGAAATCGGATGTTCATCGTCGGCAGCCACAGGGACAAGGGGATTGCAGATGCAGTATAATACTTGTTAGACGTCCGGAGGTGACGAGTTGGAAGAGCTGATTGGCGGAGTCCGTCGGGCGGCCAGGGATGAGAACTGGTATGCGGCTCTTGGCCTTTCTCTCGCCCTCCCGGATATCTGTGGCTGCGTCGAGACTCCCGCCGCTAAGTCGCGGGAACGGTATGTGGGTTGGTGTACTTGTTACCTCGTGCCCAAATACACGCATCCCGTCGGCCCTGCTCACGAGGAACATGTGTTTCTTTCCGGAGAGGATTGCTACGCCTTGAGATGCGCCTTCCTACACGAGGGTGCAGACGACATCGTCAACCAGCGTGCCCGTCGCGCGCTCGAACGCTTTCTCTTCGTGGCCCCTCGCCCTCGATTGACTGTCCATTGTAATCAGTCCAACTCGCGGCTCCAGCTCCAGGTTGACATCTTCTGCGAAGACGTTTGCGTCGCTGCAGAGGAATGGCTCTCAGCCGTACGCGGGCGCGATGCGGACATAGACAGCAGATTGGCGAGTCTGATGAAAATCGAGTCGCTTGAGGGAGGATTCTCGTTCTGAGAGTTCGGCACCCTTCCATTCCCCGGCGCGGTCTAATTCCGAAATGGAGCCGACCGCTCTGCTCGCGACGGCTCATCTCGAAGGTCGTTAAGTCGCACCATGCAGTACCCGGACCCGAGGCAAAGAGAACCATGAAGATTCAATATCTCGAGATAGTGACGAAGGAAGTAGACGCGGTGTGTGCGGCATACGCCTCTGCACACAAAGTGCAATTCGGCGAACCTGACGCTGGGCTCGAAAACGCGCGAACCGCCGCACTGGCGAGCGGTGGGCTGGTGGGAGTGCGTGCACCTGCGGGAGACTGAGGAGCCGGTGGTGCGGCCCTATTGGCGGGTGGACGATATCGATGCGGCCGTCGCTGCAGCGGTTCAAGCCGGCGGCGAGGTCGCCCACCCGCCGCTGGAGATCCGCGGCCACGGCAAATTCGCCATCTACCTCTAAGGTGGCAATGATCACGGCCTCTGGCAGTTGTAGCCGACGGCCAGCCCGTGCAGCAGTGGCCTAACAATTCGTTCAAGCCGACGCCGCTTCGCGGCGCGGCTCAACTCAGACGGGGGGCGGTGGCAGGCTGGAGGCCCATATGGCGATTGACGAGCGCTTAGAAACCGCATTGGACACGCTTCTTTTGGCCTTCGTTGTTATAGCTTTGCCGGTACTTTCCCTGCGCGCCCTAGCCGCGTCCCCGATATCGTCTACGTTCTTCTTCGTTGACCCATCATGGTTTGGTCCGCTCTGGGAAGTTCTAGAAGCAATCGGTGTTACCGGTGCGGTTGCGCGTGTCAGTGTTTGGATCTGGCAAAAGTTCCGCGGCTTGGAAAAATACTTCGCCGCGATAGTACGAGCCCTGGATGAGGCGCCAGGGCCGCTAGCTAAGTCCGCCGTTCGGGATCGGGTCCGCGAGCTCCTCGACGACGAGGCTGCCGACCGCTTTGAGAAGCGTTTTGAGCAGACTTGGTTGAAGATGCGCCGCGAGAAGCTCATCAAGAAGATCGGCAGCTCGGACTGGTCCGAGGAGGCAAGTGGTGGGGATGCCAAGGAACCGCTCTTTACACTTTCACAAGATGACTGATGCTAAGCTAGGCTTCCCCGCCCAACCCCGCTGCTGCACCGGCCGGCTTGGCCGCCGGTGAGCAGCCACACCGGGATATGCGACTCGGGTACCATTGCAGCACACGGGATGAATCGTCGCGATCCGTTGATTGGGGTCCCGATGACACCAGACGCCGTTGGCCGATCAGAGCAGCCGGACACTGACCGAAAGCTGGAAGTTGCACCAGGCGGCAAGCGCCGAATTGGCTACTTCACTGTCATGTCCGGTCTGCTGCTCGCATTTGTGCTCATGGGCTTTTCGCGGACCTTCTACTTACGTCCTTTCGGCGAGTGGTCACCGCTGAGCGGTCCGCTGCATGTGCATGGCGCCGTGCTCACAGCGTGGTTTCTGCTCCTCTTTGTCCGGGCACTGCTCGTGCAGTCGTGGAACGTCCGCCTGCATCGACGGCTAGGCGTCGCGGGCGCCGTCGTGGCAATCGGGGTGGTTGCCGCCAGCTTATGGATTCTCGCTTTGCGCGATGCTCCTTACATCGACGAGGCTCCCGGCCGGGGCTTTGGCAACCTGATGTCATTAGTTGCCTTTGCGCTGTGCGTCGGTGCCGGGGTCTGGAGTCGACGGCGTCCACATGCCCATCGGCGAATGATGCCTCTGTCGCCTTCGTTTACCGATTGTTCTCTCGCCATCGCGGCCTACTATAGCGTTGCAGGAGACCCGAAGCGCTGACTCCCCGGGACGCGGCGGCAGGCCCTCAGGAAGACTGTCGTAGGCTGCAAGCACTGCCTTCCGGTGTGATGCGGAACGTGACGAGCCCGGCTGCGCCCTGTTAGCGGTATTCTCGTTGCAATTGGCGCTCTGCTTGTAGCACTCTTCCTGCTCACCATGGTTCTTGCCATCTCGGTCTCGATGGGACTCGGCGGGCTCGCGAACCGGGTGCTCGCTGCGCAAACACTTCAGCGGAGTCAAGATGCCGTTGCTCGACGAGTTTGGCTGGGACGATGAATGGGCGCTTGCGCTCGCCGAAGTCCAGCACAGCGCAACTTCCGAGTGCGGGCGCGTTACGGCACAGTCTCGAGATCGCTGGGTCGTTCAACTCGAGACGGGCACGTCCGCAGCACGGATCCCGACTGCATCGTTTCGCGGACCCGCGCCGGTGACCGGTGACTGGGTGCTCATCGAGCCCGGTCCCGGTCCCGACGATCCAGTCTCCATCCTCGACGTGCTTCCACGGCGGTCCGCAATATCCCGGGGCGCCGCAGGCACCGGGACGGCCGAACAGGTCCTGGCTGCCAATGTCGACGTTGCATGGATCCTTCACGGTCTGGACACGCCGCCCAATCTCCGTAGCATCGAGCGGTACCTGGCTGTGATCTGGGAGAGCGGCGCCGTCCCGGAAATCATCCTCACCAAGGCAGATCTGGCCGCGGACCCGGCGAGTGCGAACCGCTCCCTCGAGTCCGTCGCCATGGGAATCACCATACACGTCGTAAGCATCGTGCACCCTGACAGCCTTCAGTTTCTTCGAAGCACACTCACGTCCGGACGAACGGTCGCGCTGCTGGGTCCCTCCGGAGCGGGCAAGTCGACGCTGATCAACGCAATTGCCGGAGACGTCGTCGCCGTTGCCGGCGTGGTCCGAGAGTCCGATCACAAGGGCCGGCACACGACGACGGGGCGAGAGCTGTTCCAGATGCCCGGCGGCGCACTGTTGCTGGACACGCCTGGATTACGCGAGTTGCGCGTCTGGGATCTGGGGGAAGGTCTGGAGCACGCGTTCCCGGAGATCGGAGAGCTGTCTGCGGCATGCCGTTTCCGCGACTGTCAACATGACGTGGAGCCGGGCTGCGCCGTTCTGGCCGCCGTCGCGCAGGGCACGCTCGATGCGGACCGTCTGGCGAGTTTTCAGAAGCTGCGTGCCGAAGCAGCGTATGCGGAGCGCAAGTCGGAACCGCTGGCGCGTGCGTCGGCAGTTTCCCGCCACAAGACAGCGCTCAAGACGATGAAGTACCACCCGAAACGTCGAGGCCAGGACTGAAAGCGTGGCAAGGCAAGGCCACCGCGCTGCCCGCCGGAGCTGATCGCCGCTCCGTGGGGCTGCGATGAGCCTCCGCCGCACCCATCAAGGAGGCTGAATGCGAGAGCGCACGACGACTCCTGACAGAACTCCCCCCGCACGTCGATGGCTCCCCGTTGCCGTCGCGTTCGTCACGGTGGGTGTGGTCACCCTTTTCGGGGTGGTCTTCTTCTTCCGGCCGATCGAGGAGGCGGACCGAGCAGCATTTCCGTTGGTGTCTGCGCCTCTGAACCTGGCGGTCTACACAGCCCTGTCAGTCCTCATCTACGACTGGGCAGCTCGCCGGACGCAGGGGTTTTTCGCTACGGCGTTCATCATCGGCGCGTCGCAATACATCCTCGTTATCGATCTGACGCTCAGGGGTGCGCGAGGGCTTGCCACCGCCGGCGCCAGCGCTGTTCTGATCTTCCTCACCTGGGCCTCTGTCGCCTTCGTCTACCGATTGTTCTCTCGCCATCGTCAGCAGGGCACTGAACATGGCGAACAGGAATGAAAGGGCGGTATAACAGCAAGATGTCACAAATTCTGGCCTTGATCATCGTGCTCCTTCTTGGGCCACTACAAGCGGTGGCGCAGGAGCGTCCGCCGATTATTGATATGCATCTGCATGCCTACCCCATCGGTTCGCTCTGGCCGCAAGGCACGCCGAACCCGGCCACGGGCGCACCCTCTCCGGAAACCGACGAGGCATTGCTCCATGAGACCCGGGCGGCTCTCGATCGGTACAACATCGTCCGCGCTGTGACCAGCGGCTGCCCCTTCGACCTCGTGCTGCGATGGAAGGAGGCTGACCCGGATCGCATTGTCGCGGCCCCGTACATAGGGGGAAGCCGAGGCTGTTGGCCCGCTATTGATTCGCTGCGGGAATCCCACCGCGCTGGAAACCTCGGTGCCTTGGGTGAGCTTGGCCTGCAGTATCAGGGTCTGACCTTGAGCAGCCCGGAGGCAGAGACGTACCTCGCGTTGGCTGAAGAGCTCGACGTTCCCGTAGGCGTGCACGTGGGCCCAAGTCCGCCGGGGGCGACCTACGAGTGCTGTCCCAGGTTCCGCGCCGCACTGGCGAACCCACTGCTCATTGAAGAGGCACTGGCCCGCCATCCCGATATGCGTGTCTACATCATGCACGCCGGCTATCCCTACGCGGATGAAACCATCGCCCTGCTGCACGCTCACCCTCAGGTGTACGCGGATGTCGCCATCATCAACTGGGTACTGCCCAGTGAAGAGTTCCACCGCTATCTGCGTCGCCTCGTCCAGGCAGGGTTTCTCGACCGCCTCATGTTCGGATCGGACCAGATGATCTGGCCTGATGCGATCGGCAGGGCTATCGAGAGTATCGAATCGGCGGAGTTTCTGAGCGAGGCTCAACGGCGCGATATTTTCTACAACAACGCGGCACGCTTTCTACGCCTCAGCGACGAGGAGATTGCGCGGCATCATGGACGCTGACCGAGAATTCTACAGGTCCCAACCCATGCAACGTCCATGACGGTCAAGCGGATGGACAACGTCGGCATCGTTGTGGAAGACCTCGACGCCGCCATCGTGTTCTTCACCGAGCTCGGCCTCGAGCTCGAGGGGCGCGCCCCGATCGAAGGGGACTGGGCGGAGGGTGTCACAGGACTGCGCGACATGCGCGTCGAAGTAGCCATGATGCGGACGCCGGACGGTCACAGCCGGCTCGAGATCTCCCGGTTCCTCGCGCCAACCGTGATCGCCGATCACCGGAACGCCCCGGTGAACGCGCTCGGGTACCTGCGGGTGATGTTCACCGTGGAGGACATCGACGATACGCTCGCCCGGCTCGACAGATGCGGCGCGGAGCTGGTCGGCGAGGTCGTCCAGTACGAAGACGCGTATCGGCTCTGCTACATCCGCGGGCCCGAAGGACTTCTCATCGGGCTCGCCCAGGAACTCGACCGGCCGATCTCCGGATGAGCCCATGTGTCGGGGCCGGCTGACCGGATGTATCCCTCCACCGATCTCCGCGACCTCATGCTCGGGGTCTACCGCGACTGGAGCGAGGGGGACGACTCCTTCGTCGACCGGGTGACGTCGGATCGATCCGGGGCCCTCCTCATCGGAACCGATCCCCGCGAATGGGTCGAGGGAGGCGCGGCGATCAAGGCGGTGTGGCGGCGGCAGTTCGAGGAGGGGACCTCGGAATGGGTCTGGGCGGCGGGCGTTCTCCATGCCTTCGAGGAGGGGTCGGTCGGATGGGTGGCCGACAATCCGACCACCACCCACCGCTCCACCGGCGCGGAGGTCTCCTGGCGCCTGACCGGCGTCTTCCATCGCGAGGGAGGGCGCTGGAAGGCCGTCCAGTTCCATGCCTCCGAGGGCGTCCCGAATGCGGAGGAGCTGACGACCTCCATGGAAGAGATCGCGGAGGACGTCGAGCGCGCGAGGCCGGATCTGGGTTCACTGGCTGTGCTACAAGGCACCGTGACGATCGTGTTCACCGACATCGAATCGTCGACCGAGCTGAACGAACGGCTGGGGGACGAAGCCTGGCTCGCGCGGCTCCGCGAGCACGACCGGATCGTGTCACGGACGACGGAGGCGTCGGGGGGAACCGTGGTGAAGACCCAGGGGGACGGGGCGATGCTGGCGTTCCCCTCCGCGCGGGCGGGCCTGGAATGCGCGATCGAGATCCAGCGACGGCTGGCCGACGTCGACGCCGACGAGCCCATCCGCGCCCGGATCGGGCTCCACGTCGGTGAGCCGGTACGGGAAGCCGACGACTTCTTCGGGCGCGACGTCGCCCTCGCCGCGCGCATCGCGAACGCGGCGCGTGGAGGCGAGATCCTCGTATCCGCCCTGGCGAAGGCCCTGCTCGACCCTTCTCGGGCGTTCCGCTTCGAGGGACCGCGTGAGCTGGAGCTCAAAGGGTTCGAGGGGGCCCAGCGGGCGTACGCGGCGTTCCGGGACACGGGAGGGGAGTCGCCCGCGGCCTGACCGAGCGGGGGGCCGCCTACCGGGCGTCGGAGATCAGCTTCTCCCTGAGCTCGCCGGCCAGGACGCTCATCCGGCGGAGATCCTCGGAGAACTCCGCGAGCAGCGCGATGTGGGTGCGGATCTCGGGGTGAATGCTTCCGTTCGCGTCGTAGAACGCGTCCCCGCCGAGCTCGACCCGGGGCAGGATCTCGCGCTCGCTGAATGCCAGGTATCTCGCGTAGTTGTCGTGGATGCCGACGAATTCGGTATAGAAGTACCCGAGCTCGAGCCTCAACCCGGGTTCGAACAGGCTGGCCACACCGGACGATACGGCCGCATCCCAGGCGGCGGTGGGTGGATGGGTGGCTCCGGGAATCCGGTAGAGGTCCGGTACCGCCCGCTGGCCCGTCCGATCGGCGCGCCGCCACCGCTCGATGCTCTCGCTGAACCCGTCGGCGTGCTCGAGCGCGCGAACCTCGTAGCGGCCGAGCTCGGCCACGATCCCGCCGCGGGCCTGATCGAGGGCCTCCCGCTCGGCCGCCCGGCCACGACACTCGTCGAGGAGAAAGGCCGCGGTGACGCCGGCGAAGACCGTGAGCAACTCGGCGACGTGCCGGAGCGCGCGGGAGCGCCACGGGCCCGGGGAAGGCGCGGGGTCCATGACCGCCAGTATATAGACGGGACGGTGGATTCGACTATGTTTCCGGACATCCGGGGGAAGGGCTGCGGCTGAGGGGGCCCGACGCGATGATCTGCCACACCCATAAATGCATTTTCATCCACCAGAGGAAATGCGCCGGAACCTCCATCATACGCGCCTTCGGTGCCCGCCCGGACAACCCCGACTGGCACTTCATGAACGATGGGGTGTTGAGCCCGGACTACCCATCCGCTCCCCCAGGATACTTTCGATTCTCCGTCGTCAGGAATCCGTGGGATCGCTTCGTCTCCGCCTGGAAATACTGTCCCAGCACTCGCCACCGGTCGTTGCACGACGTGCTCGCCGACCTGCCCCGCGAAGGCCATGATTACCGCCATCTGACGAGGCCGCAGCACGCGATCCTCTATGACGAGGAGGGGCGATTGAACGTCGATTTCATTATCCGTTTCGAGTCGCTCCAGCAGGACTTCGACCGCGTCTCGGACATCCTCGACAAGCCGAGGAGGGTGCTGGAGTGCCTCAACCGCGGGGCCAGGCGGCCCTACACGGACTACTTCGACGAGGAGGCCCGGCGAAGCTTTCTGCGCCACTTCGGGAGGGACGTCGAATTGTTCGGGTATCACTACTGAAGCGGGGGCGAGATCGGTGAGAATGCCATGGTCCGTCGCGTGATCCTCCGCCGCGTCATCGGCCTCGTCCGCGATCAGAACTGGACCGCCATCTCCGTCGACTCCGTGATCCTGTGAGCTTCCACCTGGTCGGCTACTTCCCGAAGAAGATCCAGAGCGCTACGGCGGCCATGGGCCTTCCGGGAATCCGGGAGATCTGGTCTGCCGGCAACTGCATCTCAGGGGGACCCCCGGACTGGGTCCGACCTTACAGGCACAACAGCCTCGGGCTCTTCGACACGCCGGACCTCGCTCGATCGGTCGTTCCCGCCGGTGAGGAGGGAGACTATCGGGTCGTCGGCTACAGACTCTGGTCGGAGGCATTCGGCGAGGGACCGCGACTGTCGATTCACGGTACCGATGCTCGCCCATCGAACAACTTTGGCGTCATCGGATACGATGCGGTCAGCTCGAGCCACGGTCACGAGTTCGAGTGTTCGCCGCTCTCGTGCAATGGTGCGGCGAAGGAGTTCGCGGTCAACGATCGCTGCCTCTTCGAGACCGGGGACGAGGCGGTCGCTGCCGCGAGGACGTTCGCCGCGGGTCCATGGGAGCCGGGTCCGTACTACGTCGTGGAAGTTCTTGCGACCGAGGAGCGCCGATGAGGACTGACCCCAGGACTGATCCCGGCGAGCCCATCGCCGTCCCGGTACCGGAGGCCCGTCCCCGACGGGCGGGGACCATCCTCGGTCGGCTGTCGCACGCGGTGCGGGAGCAGAACTGGTTCGCCGTGGTGCTCGAGCTCCTGATCGTCGTGCTCGGCGTGGTCGCCGGTTTCCAGATCACGGCCTGGGGAGACGAGAGGGCCGCGCGGGCGGAGGAGCGGGAGCTGCTCCAGGGACTCCGGGCCGAGTTCGGGCAGGTGGGTTCCGAGCTGGAGGTCCAGCTCGAGAAGCATCGGCGGGTGGAAGAGGCCGTCGTGACGGTTCTCGCGGCGGTCACACAGGCGCGCGACGCCGGCGCACCCTTCGGTACGGTCCCGGACGTCACGCTCGCATGGGTGTTCGTGCCCTCGACCACGCAGTTCAGCCAGGGGATCCTGAACGGGATGCTGGTGACCGGACGCCTGGAGCTGATCCGCGATCGAGAGCTGCGGACGGCGCTCTCGGAATGGGAGGGGGTCCTCGCCGACGTGACCGAGGACGAGGTCGGCTCTCGCCAGCTCGTGATGGATCATCTCGACCCGATCTTCTGGAGTCGCATGGACGTCAGCCCGTTCCGCAGCTACGCGCTCGACGCGGGCGGTGCCGGAGGCGCGAGCCGCGACCTCCCGTCCGGGGAGCCCGGATCGACCAGCGAGGTCCCGGTGGATTCCGAGGTGATCGGCGTCCTGACCGCGCGGCTTCAGTGGCAGCAGCACCTGATCCGGGAGTTCTCCCAGCCCCGCGAAGAGGCGCAGCGGATTCTCGCTCTGATCGACCGGTCGCTGGAGTGATGGCGGGCCGGCCTCACAACCAACAGAGTCGCTCGATGCGGGCACTCCACGTCGTGACGTTCGCGGCCTTTCTCGGCGCTCTGCTGCCAACCCACCTGTTCGGACAGGGCGTGACGTTGCGATCCGCCATCACGGCGTACCTCGGCCAGATCGAGGCGATGCGGGAGGCGCGTGCCCACATCCACGTGACTGGATGGCCGGTCTGAACGCGCTGAGCCAGGGGGCGGACCCCTACGAGGCGCGAGCCTCGTACACTCCGCGCGCGGAGCTCGACTCCCTGAGCCACCGGCTGATCGGGAAGCCGTTCGACGAGATGGTCATCCCCAGTCCTCTCCGCGCCGACGCGTTCCTCTCGGACCCGAGGATGCGGAAGGCCGCCCGGGACATGAGCGACCGGAGGGGCCTCCTGAACGGCATGTACGACAGGCTGGGGACATCCACGTCGAGACTGCGCGGGCGAGTGGAAGCCGCATTGCGGACCTGAACCGAGAGGAGACGATGAAGGCGAAGGAACGGGAAGAGCTCCTCCGTACGCTCGAGGCACGCTTCGAGGAACACATCCATCGGCACGAAGGGCTCGCGTGGGCCGACGTGGCCGAGCGGCTCGAAGGCGATCCCGACGGGATGCGATCGCTGGGTGAGATGGAGAGGACGGGCGGCGAGCCGGACGTCATCGGGCGGGATGAGGAGACGGGGCGATACGTCTTCTGCGATTGCGCCGCGGAGAGCCCGGAGGGCCGCCGGAGCCTCTGCTACGACCGCGAGGCGCTCGACGCCCGCAAGAAGCACAAGCCCGAGGGCAGCGCCGTCGAGATGGCCGACGCGATGGGGATCGACCTCCTCACCGAGGAGGAGTACCGCGAGCTGCAGAAGATCGGCGAGTTCGACACGAAGACGTCCAGCTGGATCCGGACGCCCTCCGACATCCGGGCGCTCGGCGGCGCCCTCTTCTGCGATCGACGCTACGACACCGTGTTCGTGTACCACAACGGGGCGCAGTCGTACTACGCCGCGAGGGGCTTCCGGGGGGTCCGGCGCGTGTGATGCAGCACCGGCCCGCGTGCTCTCGATGACCCGGCGCCGCCTGGCGACGGTGGACTGGCGGCCGAAGGTCCGCTGGTTCGCCGCCGAGTACCTCATCGTCGTCCTCGGCGTGCTGACGGCCGTCGCGCTCAACGCCCGGGCGCGCGACATCTGGTACTACCCGCCGGGCGCGGAGCGCAGCGCCTTCTCGAACGACGTACCCGCGTTTCTGCGCGATCGCGAGGCGTACGGGATCGTCATGTCGCTGTTCGACGCGGGCGCCGACATGAAGCGCGGCCGTCGGCAGCGCCTGGAGGAGGTCCGGGCGCTCCGGGCGCGGATCGAGGCCGTCGTCGATGGAACCGAGGCGGAACGATGACGATCGACGACAGCCCGGGTCCAACGCGGTATTACCACGGCACGAAGGCCGACCTGAGGCCGGGGGACCTGATCGAGCCGGGGTACAACTCCAATTATGGTAGCAGGAAGAAGGCCGCGTACGCGTATCTGACCGCCACGCTGGATGCGGCCACCTGGGGAGCCGAACTGGCCCTCGGCGAAGGACCCGGCAGAATTTACACTGTGGAGCCGACCGGCCCGATCGAAGACGATCCCAACCTGACGGACAAGAAGTACCCGGGCAATCCGACGAAGTCGTATCGCACACGAGATCCGCTTCGTGTCACGGGCGAGATCACGGATTGGCAGGGGCACTCCGCCGAAGAGCTCAAAGCCATGAGGGACCACCTCGAGCGGCTGAAGCGACTGGGTATAGAGGCGATCGAGGACTGAGTCCGGTTCGCCCCAACACGTAGCGGAAGGGAGAAGCGATGCCGCTCTATCTGACGAGGTTCAGTTACACGCCGGAGACCTGGGCCCGGCTCATCGGCCACCCGGAGGACCGGCGAGAGGCCGCCCGGTCGTACATCGAGTCGGTTGGCGGGAAGCTCCACGGGTTCTGGTACGCGTTCGGCACGCACGACGGCTACACTGTGTGGGAGGCCCCGGACAACGTGTCGATGGCCGCGGTGGCTCTGGCGATCGGCTCCGGCGGTGCGCTCAGCGCTTTCGAAACGACCGTCCTCCTGACGGTGGAGGAAACGATGGACGCCCTGCGCCAGGCGGGGGAGGTGGGGTACCGAGCGCCCGGTGCGTAGCCGCATCGGGCGATTGGGTCGAAATCAACAGCGTCGGTGAAAAGCATGACCGAGCATCCTGAAGGAGAGCCGATGAAGAAGCGATCACGTGTCTCGCGGCCGGCTGTGGGGATGCTGCTCGCTCTGGCCTCTCCGGTCGCGGATGTGCGGGCCCAGGGCCCCGAGATCGAGGCATTCACGATCCATCCCCCCGTCGCGGCCCGATTCCAGTGTTCCGAACACGCCCTTGGCGCGGAGGACCACGTGCCGGACGCCCTGGGCGCCGATTGCGTCGTGGTGAAGCGTAATGGGGGCCCGAAGGGGAACCTGAGCTCGCTGTACTCGGGGGACGGCACGCGGAACGAGGACTGGCATGGCTGGCGGGAGCCCCTGCTTGCCCCGTGCGACGGCCTGGTCACCATCGTGAGCCTGAACCCGGAGTCGACGACGCCGGGCGAGTTCGGGCCGGGCCGGTCCAGCGGCATGGTCTTCCGGTGCGGCGCCGCCGAGGATCCCGACGTGGTGCAGGTGGCGTACGTCCACGTGCGGGAGGTGATGGTGAGCGAAGGGGACACGGTGCGGGCAGGCCAGCCGGTGGCGAGGATCGGCAACAACGGGAGCTCCTTCCATCCTCACGTCCACATCGGCGCCTTCCGGGGAGAGCTGTTCTCGAACGACGCCGTGCCGCTCCAGATCCGGATCGACCTCGCCGCGATGGGACGGCTCGCCCCGGGACCATGAGACCACGGGGGCCGGCCCACGGATGAGAGACTTCGAGTTCCGGCCTCTGACCGAAGAGGACCTGCCTCTCCTCGCGGAGTGGCTGTCGCGGCCGCATCTCCGGGAGTGGTGGAGAGAGGGAGAGATCACCGTGGAGAGCGTCCGGGAGAAGTACCTGCCCCGGATCGCGGGCGAGGACGCCGCGGTGCCCTTCATCGTGCGGGAGAATGATGTCCCGATCGGATACATCCAGTCCTACAGGGCCTGGAGCGATCCGGACTGGTGGCCGGACAGCCCCGGCGAGGGCGTCTACGGGATCGACCAGTTCATCGCCGACGAAGATCGATTGAACCGCGGGGTCGGCACCGCGTTCATCCGGCAGTTCGTGGGGTCCCTGATGGAGGACCCATCGATCGTGGAGGTCCGGGTCGATCCGAGGCCCGACAACGGGAGAGCCATCCGATGCTACGAGAAGGTCGGGTTCGTGCGGGTCGGCGACATGATCACCGCCGATGGTCCCGCGACCCTGATGGTGCTGCCCCGGTCCGACGACGGCTGGGCTCGGGAGTAATGATTGCACTGAGGAATATGCCGATCTGGTCGCCGACATCTGGCGGCGTGATTCCGACGGCATCTGGCGGATCGACCGATACGTCGACCAGGGATTTCTGAGCGAAGGTTGAAGAACAGCGTCCTCGTGGGACTTCACCGCCTGAAAAGGGAGCGAGATATGGCCGAAAAGAAGACGATCGCGATCATGGGAGCGACGGGTGCCCAGGGTGGGGGCCTGGCGCGGGCGATTCTGGCGGACCCCGATGGCGGATTCGCCGCACGGGCCATCACCCGGGACGCCTCCTCCGATAAGGCCAGGGCGCTGGCCGACGCCGGGGCCGAGGTCGTGGAGGCCGACGCCGACGACCGGGCGAGCCTGGAGCGCGCCTTCGAGGGGGCGTACGGCGCCTACTGCGTCACCTTCTTCTGGGCCCATTTCAAGCCGGAGATCGAGCTCGCGCAGGCGCAGAACATGGCTCAGGCCGCGAAGGCCGCGGGGCTGAAGCACGTGATCTGGTCGACGCTCGAGGACACCCGGAACTGGGTGCCGCTCGACGACGACCGCATGCCGACCCTCGGCGGGAAGTACAAGGTCCCGCACTACGACGCCAAGGGAGAGGCGGAGCGGTTCTTCACCGAGGCCGGCGTCCCGACCACCTTCCTCCTCACCTCCTTCTACTGGGACAATTTCATCCACTTCGGGAGCGGTCCCCAGCGGATGGAGGACGGGTCGCTGGCGGTCGTCTTTCCGCTCGACGACGCGCGGTTGTCGGGGATCGCGGTGGAGGACATCGGCCGGGCCGCCTACGGGATCTTCAAGGCCGGGGACGAGCTCATCGGCCAGAAGCTGGGGATCGCCGGGGGTCACCTGACCGGCGAGGAGATGGCGGCTGGGATCTCGCGCGCCACGGGCCAGCCGGTGCGCTACCAGCCGGTGCCGCCGGAGGTCTATCGCGGCCTGGGGTTCCCCGGCGCCGACGACCTCGGCAACATGTTCCAGTTCAAGCGCGACTTCAACGACTACTATACGGGAGCGCGCGACGTGGAGCGCACCCGGGCGCTGAACCCGCGACTCCAGTCGTTCGACGAGTGGCTGGAGCAGAACGGTGGGGCGATCCCGATCCCGGAGTGACCCCGGGCACCGGGAATCGACGCACACAACCTACTCGAGAGGAGAACCGAAGTGGCGCTCAAACCGACCCGGAACCTGGGCATGCTCCTGCTGGCCGTGTGGCTGATCCTGACCGGCCTGATCGCGCTCTTCGGCGTGACGTTCGAAGGGATCGGCACCGTGATGGGCCTGATCGCCCTGCTCGCCGGAGTCCTGGTCCTGCTGGGACGCTGACCCGGGGCGCGGGCCGGCGTCCCACTGGACCCGACGGCCGGATCCGGATAGCATCGAGTCGAACGCGGGAGGCACCTCGCGCCGTACAGGCGGGGTCCGAGCACCAAGTGCCACGGCGCCGGATCGCCCCGCCGGAAGCGTCCGCCCGTTTCCGGAGGTGCCGATGTTTCACGTGCCCGCGCTCTTCCCGATCCTCCTCGCCACGCTCGTCCCGACCGGGCCGCTCCCGGATCCGGCCGCCGCCCCCGCGGAGATCATCCGCCGGCACGACCGGCCGGACTCGCTCTACCTGGCCCGCGGCCGCGGCTGGGCATCGCTGGCCCACCTGAACCTGCCGACCCCGCAGAACGCGGGGGACGGCGAGGGCGCGCTGATCGCGCCCCGGTGGGTCCTGACCGCGGCGCACGTGGCGGTCGAGATCGCGCCCGGCCATCCGGTGACGGTCGGCGGCGCCGACCACGCGGTCGACTCGATCGTACTCCATCCGGAGTGGGATGGCGGTCCGCATGACCTGGCGCTCGTCCGGCTGGCGACGCCGGCCGCGGGCGTGGAGCCGGCGTGCCTCTACCGGGAGGCGAATGAGCTCGACCGGGTGGTGGTCCTGGTCGGCTGGGGAGACTTCGGCACCGGCCTCACCGGACCGGAGGGGAACGACCGGCGGGTGCGCGGAGCGACGAACCGGGTGGACGAGGCGTCGGACCTGTGGCTGAAGCTCCGGTTCGACGCGCCGGACGACCCGCGCGCGACCGAGCTGGAGGGGGTGAGCGGGCCCGGCGACAGCGGCGGCCCGGCGTACCTGGAAGGGGCGGCCGTGGAGACCCTGGTCGGCGTCTCCTCCGGCCAGAGCACCCGCGACGCCGCCGGGCCGGGCCACTATGGCGCCGTCGAGTACTACGTCCGCGTCTCCCGCTACGTCGACTGGATCGAGAGCGTGACCGGGCCGCTGTAGAGCGCCCGACCCCGGCCTTTGTGGGCGGTCCCGTCCCCGCGTACATTCCGGGCGGACCGCTCACCGGGAGGGGAGATGGACGAGAAGATCCGCGTGCTGGTCGGCAAGCCCGGCCTGGACGGACACGACCGTGGCGCCAAGGTCGTGGCCGCCGCGCTCCGGGACGCCGGCATGGAGGTGATCTACACCGGGCTCCACCAGACGCCCGAGCGGATCGCCGAGACCTCGCTCCAAGAGGACGTGGACGTGGTGGCGCTCTCGATCCTCTCGGGGGCCCACATGACGCTGTTTCCGAAGATCCTGGAGCTGATGCGCGAGAAGGGGCTGGACGACGTGCTCCTGACCGGCGGCGGGATCATCTCCAAGGACGACATG
>CAYODZ010000220.1:0-3539 GCA_964402835.1 uncultured Gammaproteobacteria bacterium
CGTCACCTTACGCACGCGCGTCGAGCGTCTGGTCACGCTTGGTGGCCGTCGCCACCGCCAGGTGGTCTGTGTGGATGTGATGGACGATGGTCCCGGTGTTCCGCCGGAGCGTCAGTCCGCGATCTTCCTGCCCCTTGTCACATCGCGTGACGACGGCACCGGACTTGGGCTACCGATTGCACAAACGCTGGTCGCACGCCACGGTGGCCTGATCGAGTGCTCGAGCGAGCCGGGCGCGACGGTATTCACCCTGCTGCTGCCGATCGAGGGACCCGATGAACAATAAACTGATCACGGCGTGGGTCGTCGATGACGACGACGCGATGCGCTGGGTGCTCGAACGCGCGCTCGCCGATGCCGATATCGAGTGCAAGACGTTCACGTCCGCCGCTGCGTGCCGCGCGGCGCTCGGTCATGGATTGCCCGATGTATTGGTGAGCGACTTGCGCATGCCGGGCGAGAACGGCCTCGCGCTATTGGCCTTCATCGCGCGCGAGCACCCAGATGTTCCGGTCATCATTACGACCGCGCATTCCGACCTCGATGCGGCCGTCGACGCGTATGCAGGCGGTGCGTTCGAGTATCTGCCGAAACCCTTTGACCTGGATGCACTTGTGGCCCTCGTGCGGCGCGCGGCCGAGCATCGGCGTTCCTCAGAGCCCGCGCCGACGCACGACGATGCGCCGGATCTGATCGGCGATTCCCCGGCGATGCAGCCGGTGTTCCGCGCGATCGGCCGCCTGAAGCAATCGGACGTGACGGTGTTGCTCAGCGGTGAAACCGGTACCGGAAAGGAGTTGGTTGCACGCGCGTTGCATCGCCATAGCGCGCGTGCGGACGGCCCATTCGTCGCGCTGAATGCCGCGGCCATACCCGCCGACCTCATCGAATCCGAGCTATTCGGGCACGAGCGTGGCGCCTTCACCGGCGCGCAGTCGCGTCGCATCGGTCGCTTCGAGCAAGCGCACCGCGGGACCTTGTTCCTCGATGAGATCGGCGACATGCCACCTGCCGCGCAGACCCGGCTATTGCGGGTGCTCGCCGAAAAAGAGTTCTACCGCGTTGGCGGTAATCAACCGGTACGCGTCGACGCACGCGTGATTGCGGCGACGCATCAACCGCTCGAACGACTCGTAGAGGAAGGCCGATTCCGCAGCGACCTGTACCACCGCCTCAACGTCGTCCATCTTGCGTTGCCGCCGCTCCGAGAGCGGCGGAGCGACATCCCGTTGTTGCTCGACCATTTCCTCGCGTCGTGCGCCGACGAGCTTGGCGTGGAGCGCAAACGACTCGAACCGCGCGTCGAAGCCTGGCTAGTTCAGCAGCCGTGGCCGGGCAACGTGCGCGAAATCGAGAACCTATGCCGGCGACTCGTAGTGATGGCGCCCGGCACCGCCATCCACTTCGAAGACCTCCCCGACCCATTGCGCCCGCAAGGCGCACGCGAGCAGGCGGCGACGCCCGACTGGGAGCGCCGGCTCGCCGAGTGGGCCGAAGCCCAACTCGATGCGGGGACCATGGGGCTGGCCACGAAAGCACAGGAGGCGAGCGACCGGATATTGATCGAGGCAGCGCTCAAGCACGCACGCGGTCAGCGTGGCGAGGCGGCGCGCTTGCTTGGCTGGGGCCGAAACACGCTCGCCCGGAAGATAAAGAAGGACGGACCCGGATGAGCACGCTGTTCGAGGCGCTCGGACGCGGCTACCGCGCGGACGACCTGCGCGCAGACCTAATGGCCGGCGTCACCGTGGGTGTGATCGCGCTGCCGCTTGCGATGGCGCTCGCGATTGCCAGCGGGGTCGCGCCGCAGCACGGGCTCTATACGGCCATCGTCGCCGGCGCAATCATCGCGATCAGCGGCGGTTCGCGGTACTCGGTCGCCGGACCGACAGCGGCGTTCGTAATCATCCTGCAACCGATTTCGATCCAGTTTGGGCTCGGCGGCTTGTTAATTGCGACCTTCATGGCCGGCGTGATTCAGATGGCGATGGGTGTCGCACGCTTCGGCAAGCTTATCGAGTTCATCCCGCATCCTGTCACGACCGGTTTCACCGCGGGTATCGCAGTCGTCATCGCATCGTTGCAAATCCGGGATCTGTTTGGCCTTGTATTGGCAGCGCCGCCGACGCATTTCCTCGAGCGAATCGTCGCGCTCGCGGGCGCGATGCCGACGCTCGACCCCGCCGAACTCGCTGTTGGCGTGTTCACCTTTGTGGTGATCGCGCTCTGGAGCCGGCGCAAGTCTTGGCTGCCGCCACACCTTGTCGGCATCGCCGCAGGCACGCTGGTGGCCGTCGTCGCGGTGCGCCTGTTTGACAGCGTCGACCTCGCGACAATCGGCTCGCGCTTTGGCGAAATCCCGCGCTCGCTGCCGACACCCGTGTTGCCGTGGAATTTCCCGGGTCCTGACGGCACGCCGCTCACGCTATCTTGGGATCTATTCCGTGCGCTCGTGCGACCCGCGTTCGCGATCGCGATGCTCGGTGCGATCGAATCGCTGCTGTGTGCCGTCGTCGCCGACAGCATGGGCGGCAGCAAGCATCGCCCTAACCGTGAGCTCGTCGGCCAAGGGCTCGGGAACGCGATCGTTCCGTTCTTCGGCGGATTCGCCGCGACCGGCGCGCTCGCGCGGTCGGCCGCGAACGTGCGTGCCGGCGCGCGTTCACCCTTGTCTGCGTTGTTCCATGCGCTGTTCGTGCTCGCGGCGGTGCTCTTGCTTGCGCCGCTACTCGCTTGGTTGCCGATGGCGGGGCTCGCGGCGTTGCTGCTCTGGGTCGCTTGGAACATGGCGGAGCGCGAGCATTTCGTTGGCATCCTCACGCGCGCACCGAAAAGCGACATCACCGTGCTGCTCACGTGTTTTCTGCTGACGGTGTTCTTCGACATGGTGCTCGCGGTCGGCGTCGGCGTTGTCCTCGCCGCGCTGCTGTTCATGCAGCGGATGTCGGACGTCACGAACACCCGCGAACTGACTTCGAGCCGCGGCGAGAGCGCAGCGCCCAACAACTCGACCACCGCGGTACCGGTCCCGGAGGGCGTTCGGGTTTACGAGGTTGCAGGCCCGCTGTTCTTCGGCGCCGCCGAGCGGGCGATGGGCGCGCTCGCGCGCGTCGACAAGGACACGCACCAGGTGATCATCAACATGGAGGCGGTGCCTGCAATCGATGCGACCGGCCTGGTCGCGCTCGAGTCGACGGTGCGCCGCCTAAACACGCGCCGTATCGCGGTCGCGCTCGCCGGCGTGCAGCCACAGCCATTGCGTGCGTTGATGAAGGCAGGTCTGTCCGAGCGCGATGGGCTTACCCTGCATCCGAGTCTCGCCGCTGCGTTGGCGGCGCTCAGTTCGACCGCGGTGTGAACGACTGGCTGCGGAATATCCGACGCGGGTTGCCCTCGTTGACGCCGAATGCCGCCTTCGCCGTCGGGCCGACTTCTGAGCCGTCAGCGGCCCAGTCGAACTGTAAGTAACTCGGAATGCCGCCGCCGTAGATATCGAAGCTCCCGGTGACCGCGGGTGCTTGCGGCCCGAACGTCAGATT
>CAYODZ010000221.1:0-10442 GCA_964402835.1 uncultured Gammaproteobacteria bacterium
CCGGTGCCGCACATCGAGCACCAAATCATGTTCGACCGCGCACTCGACCAAGCGCTCGTACTCGATGGCCTGCAGGTAGTCGCTGCAGTTCGCGGTAACGCCGATGGCCTGGCGATCGAAGTCCGCCGGCAGGTCGGCCGACCGCGGGGCTGCGCCGTCCGTGTCCACATCGTCAAACAATCGGTCAATGGCCGTGGTGAGCTCGGTGTACACGGTCGCGACGATGGTCTCGGCTTGAATCTTTTTCGCGACGTGATTGATGAAGTAGATCAAGACGCCCACGCTGACGAACATCAAGACGACCGCGAGCGTGACTGAAACATGGGGCACGAAACCGTCGCGCACACTGCGCAATACGACCAGGCTGAAGCTGAACGTGGCGATGAGCATGCCGAGCACGACCTGGTTGCCGGTGTCTCGGATGAAGTTTTGCAGCAGGCGTGATCCGAACTGCCCCGACGCCAGCGACAGGGTAAGGATTGTGATGGAGAACACGACACCCGTCACCGTGATCAACGAGCCTGCGATGGTGCCGAGCACGGTGAATGCGCCGTCGGCGCCGCCGCCATAGAGCCACCAGAGGTCAGGGTCGATGGCGTCGCCGTAGTGGCGGTCGTACCAGAGCGAGCCGACCGACAGCGCCACCGCCGCGATGACCATCAGGGTCGGCACGAACCAGAAACTGGTGCGTAGACGGTCCCAGAGGCGCAGGACCATGGCTTGTGAACGCCGTTCCGTGCGTTTCATCGGTCAACCGTAGTCCGCGGCGCCGCAGGGCGTCCGCTCGGGGTACCGCACACGGCGCTTAAATGCCGATAAATCGGCCGATCAGGCGGCCGCCTCGGCGGTAGACGGGTCAATCATCCGTTGGACTTCGGATATCTTGGTCGCCGGGAAGCCACCCTTGGCGGCGTGTTCCAGCAGCGCCGCTTCGTTCGGGGCGATGTACACGCAATAGATACAGTCGTCCGTGACGTAGCTGTGCAGCCATTGTATTTGCGGTCCCATCGCGTTCAGCACTTCGCACGAAGTGCGCGAGATGCCCTGCAGTTGCTCCGCGGTCAGTTTCCCCGCACCCGGGATGTCGCGTTCAATGACGTATTTGGGCATGGGTCGCGTCCTTAAAGAGGGATGATGAACCCAATTCTGCGCCCGCGATTGACTGTTGCGCAATAGACCGCGTGCGGCTACTCTCCCCGTCATTGTTCCGGTGAACAGTTTCAGGAGACGAACCATGCCGCGCAACGACCTGTCCCTGCTGCAGGGAACCCTAGACGTCCTCGTCCTCAAGGCACTCTCATGGGGGCCCTGCCACGGTTATCAGATCGCGCGCTGGATCAAGGACACCACTGACGCCGAACTGCAGGTCGAGGACCGGGCGTTGTACGTGTCGCTCCACCGGATGGAGGAGCGCGGTTGGCTCGACGCCGACTGGGGTGTCACCGAGAACAACCGTAAGGCGAAGTACTACAAGATGACCCCCGACGGCCGCACCGCATTGCGAGCACAATCGGAGACTTGGTCGCGCTATGCGGCCGCGGTGTTCAAGATTCTAGAGGCGGCGTGATATGCGCAAGCAGCGAAATTTCCGCTTACCGCTGAGCACCGACCGCGTCGTGCGCGAGATCGACGAAGAAATCGCCTTCCACGTGGATGAGCGTACCGAGGACCTCGTTGCACGCGGCATACCTCGTGACACCGCGCGCGAGCAGGCGCTGCGCGAGTTCGGCGACTTGGACGCGGCGCGCGCCGAAATCGGCAACATCGACCGGCGCCGTGTACGCCGCACCCTGCGCGTGAACTGGTGGGGCGACTTCGCACAAGACTTGCGGTACGGCACCCGCGCCGCACTGCGCGCGCCGTTGTTCTCGCTGCTTGCCGTCGTCACGCTCGCGCTCGGCATCGGCGCGAACGCGGCCGTGTTCGGCGTGGTGAAATCGGTGCTGCTCGATCCTCTCCCGTTCGCCGAACAGGCGCAGCTGGTCCGGATATCCTCTCAGCAGGACGGTACCGAGTGGGGTCTGAGCGCCGGCCTCGTGCGGGACGTCGACACGTTTTCGAACTCGTTCACCGAGACCGCCGCGTTTCAACACAGCCCGATGGAGTTGATCGTCGGAGACGCCGACGGCGTCTCAATGGTGAAGGCGACTTGGGTCGAACCCGGGTTCTTCGAAGTACTGGGGCTCGGCCCGATGCTCGGTCGCGCGTTCAACGCAGACGACCTGGTGGACGGCCGGGCGCAACAGGTGATTCTCACCTACGAGGGCTGGCAACGTCTCGCGGGTGGCCGCGCGTCGGTGCTCGGCAGCGACATCATGGTGAACGGCTTTCCCCGCACCGTCATCGGCGTGCTCCCACGCGAGTTCGTCGGACCGATCGGCGAGACTGAACTTTATTTCGCCCTGAACCTCGCACCGGTGCTCGAAAGCACAGTGAGCGCGCGTCGTTCTTTCTTCCTCGGCCAGATCGGACGGCTCCGTAACGGGGTCGGACCCGACGCGCTGCGCGCGGATTTGGCAGCCGTGGACGCAGCGATCGCGCGCGAATATCCCGACGACATCAAGGGCATCGAACTGCAAGGCGAGCCGTTGCGCGACGCGATGGTCGGCGACGTGAAAACGCCGCTCATCATCCTGCTCGCAAGCGCGGGGCTCGTGCTGCTGATTGCGTGCGCGAACCTCGCCGGTGCCCTGCTCTCCCGTGTCATCGCGCGGCGCAAGGAATTTGCGGTGCGTGCGGCGCTGGGCGCCGGCTACGGCCGGCTCCTGCGGCAACTCCTGACCGAGAGCAGCGTACTCGCGGTCGCGGGCGGTGCCGTCGGTGTGGTGCTTGCTGCGACCCTGCTCGCGGTCGCCCGGGGTTTTATCGCACCCGCCCTGCCGCATTTCGCGGGGCTCGCACTCGACGGCGGCGCGCTCGGGATCATCCTCGCGCTGACGCTCGCAACCGGGCTCGCCATCGGTGTGCTGCCCGCGCTCGCGTTGCGTCGGGCGAACCCGCAGCAAGGCATCAGCGGCGAATCACGTGGCTCGAGTGAGGGTCGCGGCGCCGGTCGCTTGCGCGGCGTGCTCGTGGCCGCGCAGATTGCGTTGTGCCTCAGCCTCGTCGTGAGCGCGGGCTTGCTCGCGCGCAGCTTGTGGAGCATGGCGACGGCACCGATGGGCCTCGATGCAAGCGGCGTCACGGTCGCGGCAACGCCGCTCCCCGGCGCGCGTTACGAAACGCCCGAGTCACGCGTGCAGTTCCATCAGCAAATCGTCGAACAGCTCGCGGCGCTACCCGGCGTAACCGCGGTCGCGACCGCGAACCACGTTCCGCGCGGCGATCTCTCGAACAACACCTTCGTCATCGACGGCCGACCGTGGCCTGCCGGCCAGGCAGAACCCTGGGCCGAATGGACCGCCGTGTCAGACGGCTACTTCGACCTGTTGCGGATCCCGTTGCTACAGGGACGTGGATTCGACGGCCGCGACATTCTGGATGGCGACCCCGTGACGGTGATCAACGAAACGATGGCCCGGCGTTACTGGCCGAACGGCGACGCGATCGGCGCGCGTATCCGCATCGGGCCGGACGTGAATGCACCGTTCCACACGATTGTCGGTGTGGTCGGCGATGTCCGTAACGACGCGGCAAGCGCGACGGCCGCGCCGATGACGTACGGGACGGTCCGGCAAGGCGACTGGGGCACCCCGTACGTGTTCGTGCGTGCTGCCGGGGCGATCGAGTCATTGCCGCTGGAAATCGAGCGCGCCGTCGCGGCGGTCGATCCCGGCGTACCCACCCAGCGCATCACAGCGCTGGAGACGTTGATCGGCGAGGGACTTGCCGACCTGCGCCTGCCGGTCATGCTCATGATGGCGTTCGGTGGTCTCGCATTGCTCCTCGCGTCGGTCGGGATCTATGCAATGTTCGCGACCATGGCTGCGGCCCGCGAGCGCGAGTTCGGCATCCGCATGGCGCTCGGTGCGGATGGCAGTGCAATCGCACGACTCGTGTTGCGCCAAGGCGGACTCTGGTTAGGTCTCGGATTGGTGGTGGGCGCGCTCGGTGTCTTCGGTGCCGCGCGGATCCTGCGCGACCTGCTGTTCGGCGTCGCGCCGTTCGATCCGCTGACGCTCGGCGTGACCATCTTATTGATCACGCTCTGTGCGGCGGCGGCGCTGCTGACCCCTTTACGCCGCGTGACGCGCGTCGATCCTGCCGTCACGCTGCGCGCAGACTGATCGTCAGGCGAGGGCGCCGCTCGGGACTACCCTCGATGCCGGGTCGCTCGTGCGCTGTTTCGTCAGTGCGCCGAGTTCCTTGACGACGATCTCGAGGCTCGCGGTGAGCTCGTTGAGGTTTTCTTCCACGAGCTTCGCGCTCGACAACAAGCGGATGGCGGTTTCGGACGCGCGCACGGCCGTGGTCGGGGCGACGCGGTCGCGGATGCGCACGCGCGCATCGGCGGAGTTCACTGCATCAGCGAGGCAATGCGCCTGCATTACCAGCATCGAAATATTGGCGAGTCGGTCGATCGCGGCGAGGCTCTCGGGACCCGGATGATGCGGTCGGTCGAAATACGTTGAGAACAAGCCATGGAAACGGCTGTCGTGATCGATCAGCGGCGTCGTCTGCACCGAGCGGTAGCCCGCAGCTTCGGCGATGTCGCGTAATTCCTCGTAGGCAGGGTCCGTCCGCACGTCGCGAATCACGACGCGCCGACGCTCAGTGAACGCCTGCGCGCAGCTCGTGCGAAATCCAGAGCGCACAACGCGGTAGCGTTCGAAGTATTCGGGTTTAAGGCCGCGCTCGAGAATGACGCGAATCGACCGACGACCGTCCGCCTCCTCGACAACCTGGATGCAGCCGCCGACGGCATCGTCGATTTTGGCTGCGACATCGAGCACGTGACCGAGTGAAGCAATACTGGGCAGACGAATCATGGAACACCTCCCTAACGACAGTGTTCGCGAAAATATCAGAAGATTCTGAGATTTCCGTCAGGTATTGTCCTGACGAGCTCAGTGGTAGGAAACCCGCGATTTCGCGTCCCGCGCGGTAACGCGCAGCGAATAAAGTGTTTCGTCGCCGGCGACGATGACCGGCACCTGCAGCAACACCCAATTACCGACGCCGGCCTCGGCGATAGTGCGTTCGTCCGCTAGCGTCAGTCCGAATAAGTGGTCGCTCGGCGTCAGTCCGACGAAACTGGGTTGGAAGCTCGCGTAATCCCGGCTGCCGCCGCCAATCACCTGGCGCGTGACCGCGCCTGGAGATACGCCTTTCCCGTATGCCGCAACTTCACCGCCAATCGCAATGTGCCGCGCGGTTAACGCAACCGGCTCAGGGTGGTGGTTCGTTGCAATCGTGGCGCGGCGCCAATCGAGCACAACCGGACCATCGGCTCGGTTGTCGATGACGAATCGCCACAGCAACGACGACACGCTGACGTTGATTCGTAGCGTCTCCCCGGTAAATATTGCGTCGGGAAAAGGCGTCAGCGTTTCCGGAACGTCGACGTACACAATCTCGCCCGGCGGGTCGACTTCGAGGTCGACGCGGTAATCGACGATCGTGCTGCCGCACCCCGCGATGCTCACCGCAGCAATAAACACGAGTATCGAGCGCGGCAACCTCATCGCTCGCGGTAATACATGCGCATCGCGATCGGCGCGAAAATCGCGGTGATGACGGCCGAGGCGACTAACACCCAGACGATGTCGCCCATCGCAACGTTGCCGTGCATGAGGCCGCGCGATGCGGTCGCGAGGTGCGTGACTGGATTGACCGAGACCACGGTCTGCAGCCAACCCGGCATCGTCACCGGGTCCACGAAAATGTTGCTGACGAACGTCAACGGGAACAGCAAGAGGAAGCTCGATGTCATCACGGATTCCGGCGTGCGTACGAGGAAGCCGACGATGATCCAAATCCACGAGACGGCCGACGCGAAAATCAACATCAACAAAATGGCGAGCACGACACCGACGACACCGGCTTCGGGTCGGAAGCCCATGACAAGGCCGACAATCATGACGACGAGCGCAGCAAGTGCGTATCGCATCAGGTCGCCAAGCAGCGCGCCGACAATCGGCGCCGGCTGCCAGATCGGCAACGAGCGGAACCGGTCGAACAACCCCTTCTGGATATCGGTGTTGAGGCCAACGCCGGTGTACACGGTCAGGAACACGACGGTCTGCACGACGATGCCGGGAATCAGAAACTGTAGGTACGCGTCGGTCGAGCCCGCGAGCGCCCCGCCGAACAAATAAGTGAACATCACCGTCATCATGATTGGGAACACGGTCACGTCGAACAGCTGGAATGGCACGTGCTTGATCTTCAGTACCGCACGCCAACCGAGCGTCAGCGACGCCGACCACGCACTCGCGCGCGCGGGCCTCGGTGCGGTCGACAACGCGTCGTTGATGGTTGCGTCGCTCATGGTTGCGCCTCCGGGGTCTCTTCGGCGGGCCGACCGGTCAATGCGAAGAACACATCATCTAGGCTCGGCTGGGCGAGCGAGAACTCTTCCAATACCACGCCGGCGCCGGCGAGCGCCGCGAGCGCCTGCGGAACGAGCTCGTCGCGCGGCACGCGCGCCGACAATGCATGCGGGTCGCCGCCATTGTGTGATTCGCCAAGCGTCGCGGTCAGCACCCGTTCCGCCTCAGCCACACGGTCCGAGGATGCGACGCGTACGTGCAGCGTGCTGCCGCCGACGGATGACTTGAGTTCGCGGCTGGTGCCCTCGGCAATCAAGCGACCGTGGTCGATGACCGCGAGTCGGTCGGCGAGACGATCCGCCTCCTCGAGATACTGGGTGGTGAGCAGCACGGTCGTACCGCCGGCCGCGATCGCACGCACGATGTCCCAGACCTGATTGCGGCTGCGCGGGTCGAGGCCGGTGGTCGGCTCGTCGAGGAACAAGAGCTCGGAAGTCGCGACGAAACTTGCGGCGATGTCGAGCCGACGACGCATGCCGCCCGAATAGGTGCGGACTTGTCGGCCGCCGGCCTCGGCAAGGTCGAATGCGGCGAGCAGTTCTTTCGCGCGGGTCCGCGCGTCGCCCCACGAAAAACCCAGCAGGCGCGCGACGAGCACGAGGTTCTCGTGGCCAGTCAGGTCCTCGTCGACCGACGCGAACTGACCGGTCAGACTGACTTTCGATCTGACTGCCGCAGCCTCGGTCGCAACATCGTGGCCGAGCACGCGCGCACTGCCGCCATCGGGCTTCAGTAGCGTGGTCAACACGCGGATGGTGGTGGTCTTGCCCGCGCCGTTCGGCCCGAGCAGGCCGTACACCGAGCCGCGCGCGACGGAGAGGTCGATGCCATTCAAGGCCTCGGTCTTGCCGAAGGTCTTGCGAAGACCGGTCGTTTCGATGGCATAACTCATGTGTCGAGCTGCAGTGAAAGTCCGGTCGGCATGGCCGAGAACTCAATCCGTGGCGGCTTGCGATTCCAGGCTCGACGAAGGGGGATGGTAAGGGTGCCTTCCGCGTTGGTGCTAATGACTTCATCGCCGATGCGCGCGTGCGCGTCGATGCCCGGTCCAAATTCAACCAGGAGGCCCTTGGGTTTTGGCATCATCATTCGCGCCATGAAACCCTGGCGCTTCACCAGTTCGCGGTACTCGTCCGCCATCTCGACGATGACGGCATAAGACACAGACTCGGCAGGCGCTACCGTCGAGCTGAATACAATAGCCATCGCGAGCTTGCCCTTCGGCGCGTTCGTGCGCACGGGTGGGTTTTCCTCGAGCAGCGCTTGCGACACCGGGAAGTTGTCGACGGTCCCATCGTCGTCGATTTCGACCTCAATCGACCCGGCTTTGCTTGCGACGATAAGCTGCAAGTCCTCCTGCCGGAAGTTCTCGTCGCGCACCTCGAGCGACCGCGTCATCCGTGCATATTTAGCGCCTTCGACAGGGTCGACGCTGAAGGCTTCGTGCAGGTCTTTGTAAGGAATCTCACGCCATTCCGGCGTGGCCACGACCGCAGTCGCCGCACACAGCATTACTGCCCCCAACCATTTCATCCCTGCACCCCTTCCCATTTCGGTAATTGGGTATTCTAGACCGACAGGAGGTGGCTATGTTCCCGATAATCGTTCTGGCTGCAGCACTCACCGCGCTTCCGTTCGATGACCTTACCGACTGGACGACTTCCGCCAACGGACATGCCGTCAAGGTGGACGGGGCCGAACTCTTACTTCGCGCAGGCGAACGGCCACAGGCGACCTTCGTATCGCACGAATTGGATGCTTCACTCCTGCACACCGACGGCGCCACCTTCAGCGGTGAGATCACGACCGACAGCGTGGTCGTGTCGGCGACGCTGGTCGCGATGGTCGATGGGCCCGACGGCCGATTGTTCGTCGACGACATGCGCGGCCGGATCGTAAATGGTACCCAGGGCTGGCGGCGTTATGAAATCACGGTCCCGCCGCTACCGACCGCGGAGAAATTCGTCGTCGGCGTACTCCTCGTGGGTGGCGGCGAAGCGCGCTTCCGCAATCTAATGTTTGCGCCCAAACCGATTCCCGAACCGGACGCCGCCGCGGTCGCGTATCTCGATGAAGCCATCGGCCACCTGCGCGGTCAGTTCAGAGACGGCAAGCGGATGGACTGGGCGGCGGTGCGCGCGAACGCGCTGCCGGCAGCAGCCGTTGATGCGCACGCGGCCGTTCGTGTCGTCGTGGCGCAATTGCGCGACCGCCACGCGGCGTTCCATGAGCCCGGCATTCGTGAGCGTTTGCTAGGCGGTGTCGTGCGCCCGTTTGAGGGTCGCATCATGGAAGGACGCTTCGCGTATCTGAGCGTACCCGGCTTTGCCGGCGAGGCTAACGACGCGCGCGCCACGCAGTACGCGACGAGCGGTCAACAGATGATCCAGAATCTCGCGGCCGCGCGACCGTGTGGTTGGATTGTCGATTTGCGAGATAGCGGCGGGGGCAATATGTGGCCGCGCATCGCGGCGCTCGGCCCGTTGCTCGGCGCCGGAACGCTCGGCATGCACATTGCGGGAGACGACCGCGCGGTGTGGGAATACAAACACGGCGCCGCTTGGGCCCGAACTTCGGACGCGGCGCGCATCCGCACAACCGTCGAGAACGCAATCGGACCGCTGGATCCCGCGCCGCCCATCGCAGTGCTTCTCTCGGAGCAAACGGCGAGCGCAGGCGAAGCATTGGCCATCGCTTTCATCGGACGCCCGAACACCCGCAGTTTTGGTACCCCGACTGCGGGTTACGCGAGCGCCAACGTCGCCGTGACGTTATCGGACGGCGCGGTGCTCGCGTTCCCGGGTGGTTACACCGCCGACCGGACGGGTGCGGTGCACGAGCCGCGTGTGGACCCAGACGTCATCATCGATGATGGCGCACCGACCCAAGCGGTACCCCAGCCCGCGCTCGACTGGCTCGATGCCGCTTGCTACGGTACTGGACATGACTAAACCGCACATCGACGGCGCGACTTATCGCGCGATGTACGCGCGCTCGATCAAGGACCCCGAGGGTTTCTGGGCCGAGCAAGCGAACGACTATATCGACTGGTCCAAGCCCTGGGACCGCGTGCTCGACTTCGACTATACGAAGGGACACATTCGTTGGTTCGAGGGCGCGGAGCTCAACGCCTGCTACAACTGCGTCGACCGGCACCTCGAGACGCGCGGTGACCAGGTCGCAATCACCTGGGAGCCCGACGACCCGAACGGCACCGTCCGCCACGTCACCTACCGGCAACTGCACAAGCTCGTGTCCGAGCTCGCGAACGCGCTGAAGTCGAACGGCGTCAAGAAAGGCGACCGGGTTTGCATCTACATGCCGATGGTGCCGGAGGCGGCGATCGCGATGCTCGCCTGCGCGCGCATCGGCGCGGTGCATTCGGTCGTGTTCGGCGGCTTCTCGCCGCACTCGATCCGCGACCGCGTGCTCGACTCGGATTGCCGCGTCGTGATCACCGCCGACGAAGGCCTGCGCGGCGGCAAGAAAGTGCCGCTGAAAAAGAACGTTGATGACGCGCTGACCGAATGCCCGAACGTGCACACCGTGCTCGTGCTGAAACATACGCAGGGTGACATCGACTGGGTCGACGGCCGCGATCGCTGGTGGCACACCGAGATGGCGAAAGCGAGCGCCGACTGCCCGCCCGAGCCGATGGGCGCCGAAGACCCGCTGTTCATCCTGTACACCTCGGGCTCGACCGGCAAACCCAAGGGCGTGCTGCACTCGACCGGCGGCTACCTCCTTTACGCCGCGATCACGCACAAGCTCGTGTTCGACTACCACGATGGCGACGTGTACTGGTGCACGGCCGACGTCGGCTGGGTCACCGGCCACAGTTATATCGTGTACGGCCCGCTCGCGAACGGCGCCAACACGCTGATGTTCGAGGGGGTGCCGACCTGGCCCGATGCGAGCCGCTTCTGGCAGGTCGTCGACAAGCACGCCGTG
>CAYODZ010000222.1:0-2574 GCA_964402835.1 uncultured Gammaproteobacteria bacterium
GGTCATTATAGCTTCTGCGCCGCTCCTACAGTTGCCATGGATGTAGGAGCGGCGCCTTCGCGCCGCGATGGTCGGGTTGCCGTGGCTCAATGGTCAGGTGGGAGCGACGCGCTTGGCGTCGCGATAATTACTTGGGCAGGATCGACTTCGCCCCGAGCACGGCTTCCAGCGTGAACCGCACGCCGAAGCCGGTGCTCTCGGTCGGCACCGCGCCGAGGCCGCCCTTAGTGTTGCCGGCCGACAAGTCGACGTGCACCCACGGCACGTCCTTGCCGATAAACCGCGACAGGAAGCGCGCGGCGAGGATGTGGTCCGCATCGTTCTCGAGGCAGCACTGTTTGATGTCCGCGACGTCGCTGTCGAGGGCCTTGTCGTAGTCGGCATCTTGCGGGAACGGCCACACGCGCTCGCCACTCGTCTTGCCCGCTGCGATTAGCGGTGCGTGCAACGCCTCATCATTCGTGAACACGCCTGAGTAACGCGTGCCGAGCGCCGCCACGCAGCTGCCCGTGAGTGTCGCGAAATCGATCGCAAGATCGGGCTTTGATTTACGCACGAGCGCGAGCGTATCGGCGAGCACCATGCGGCCTTCGGCATCGGTGTGCACGACTTCAATGCTCGTGCCGTCGCACGCCGTCACAACATCGTTCGGTTTGTAGGACTCGGGACCGATGTGGTTCTGCGCAAGCGCAAGCCAGCAATCGATGGCGAACGGCGCGTCGAGCTCCGTCAGCGCAAGCAGCGTGCCGAGCGCAACCGACGAACCGAGCATGTCCTCGTGCATCCCAAACATGTAGCGGGCCGGCTTAAGGTTCACGCCGCCGGTGTCGTAGCAAAGCCCTTTGCCGACGAGCGCGAGCGTGAGCTTCGCGGCCTTCTTCGGTCGGTACTTCAGCCGTACGAGCGCGGCATCCTTGTCAGGGCTGCCCTGCACGACGGCGAGGAACGCGCCGCAGCCCTTTTTCGCGAGTGCGGCCTGGTCGGTCGTCTCGACCTGCCAGCCGAACTGCTTCGCGAGCTGAGCGATGAAGCGGCGGTAAACGCGTGGCGTCAACGCGTTCGGCGGCAGCGCCGACAACCAGCGCGCCAAGTTGTTGCCGTGAACCGCCGCGAGCGTGCTCGCGAAGTCGTGGCGCGAAGGCAGGCCGAGGAATTCGATTTGCTTAAGCGGTTTTCGCGGCGACTTCTCTTTTTTGAAATGCGCGAGATCGAAGGCCGCGGCGCCAGCGGCGAGCACCACCGCCTCCGCCCACGCGGCTGCGTCGTCGACACCCTCAATCAGCACGTTGAGGGCGGTCGCCTTTTCGACACGCGCTGCCGCGACGAGTTTGCGCGCGGTCGCTTGTCGCGCAAACGCGTCACTGTCTTTCGCGACGAAGCCGATGACGACACGCGTCCCGCGCTCATTCGGGAGTTCGACGACCGCGTGTGCGGGCGTTTTGGACCAGCCCCCACGCACGAGCCGCGCATTCAGCGCGTCGGCGTACGGAACCGAATCGGACACGCGCGCATGCTTCGTTTTGGGCACGATGAGTAACAGCTGTGACAGCGCATCGATGCGGCGATTCGTGAGGGCCGCTGTGGACTGTTTTATCGCTATTTTTTCGAGGGTTGGGAGTGTTGTGTTCATCGCTTGTCGCCTTGACCGCAGACCTGCAAACGCCGATGATAACAGGTCCCGTTAACGCATAAGGCCAACTCCCCGGCATGGCAGACGAACGCACAGCGCGCGACAGCGACCCGACCGAAACCCGTGAGTGGCTGGATGCGATGGAGGCGGTGCTCGCGGTCGGAGGACCGGAGCGCGCCCACTTCCTGCTCGAACAATTGATCGATCGCGCGCGTCGCGAGGGTACGCATCTGCCGTTCTCGCAGAACACCGCGTACGTGAACACGATTCCGCCCCACCTCGATGCGCAATACCCGGGCAACCGAGAGATCGAGAAACGCATCGAGGCGTACATCCGCTGGAACGCGATGGCGATGGTCGTGCACGCGAACCGCAAGGGCACGGACCTCGGTGGCCACATCTCGACCTACGCATCGTCCGCGATTCTTTACGAAGTCGGTTTCAACCATTACTGGCACGCGCCGACCGACGAGCACGGCGGCGACCTCGTCTACATTCAGGGCCACAGCTCGCCGGGCATCTATGCGCGTGCGTTCATGGAAGGGCGCCTAACGCGCGAGCAGCTCGCGCACTACCGTGAAGACGTCGACGGCAAAGGCATCACCTCGTACCCGCATCCGTGGATCATGCCGAACTTCTGGCAGTTCCCGACGGTGTCGATGGGGCTCGGCCCGATCATGGCGATCTACCAAGCGCGCTTCATGCGCTACCTCGAGCATCGTGGGCTCTCCGACACCTCGAAGCGCAAAGTGTGGGCGTTCCTCGGTGATGGCGAGATGGACGAGCCCGAGTCGCTCGGTGCGACGAGCTTGGCTGGCCGCGAAGGTCTCGACAATCTCGTGTTCGTCGTGAACTGCAATCTGCAACGGCTCGACGGGCCGGTGCGCGGCAACGGCAAAATCATCCAGGAACTCGAAGCGAGTTTCCGCGGCTCGGGCTGGAAC
>CAYODZ010000223.1:0-18188 GCA_964402835.1 uncultured Gammaproteobacteria bacterium
GGCCATTGCGTTTGCAGTCGTCGTATCGCTCGTGACGGTATTTGTGTTCGGGTTGTTCCCGGCGTTGCAGGCGACCCGCACGGACCCGGGTACGGTTTTGAAAGGGCAGGCCGGACAATCCGGTGGCGGCAAGGCCGCAACGCGCTTTCGCGGTGCGCTCGCCACGGCGCAGATTTCGTTCTCGATGGTGCTGCTCGTGCTCGCGGGCCTGTTCACGCAGAGCCTCGCGAACATTGGCAAAGTCGACCTTGGTATGCACGTGGATCCGGTCGCAACGTTCTCGATCGCGCCGGTACTCACGGGTTACACCCCCGAGCGTTCGACGCAACTATTCCTGAAGATTGAAGAAGAGCTCGAAGCCTTGCCAGGGGTCGTCAGCGTCGCGTCTTCGATGGTCAACATCATTGCCGGCAGTAATTGGGGCTCGAACGTCTCGGTCGAAGGGTTCGAGGCCGCGCCGGACACCGACACCAACGCCAATTACAATCAAGTGGGGCCTGGCTTCTTCCGAACCGTGCAAATTCCGATGCTTGCGGGCCGTGATTTCACCGACGCCGACGTCGAGGGTGGCGCGCGCGTCGCGATCGTGAATCAGGCGTTCGCGCGCAAGTTCAACCTTGGCGACAATCCGGTAGGCAAGCGCATGGCCGCCGGCGGCACCAACGAGCTCGATACCGAGATCGTCGGCTTCGTGCAGGACGCGAAATACAGCGACGTAAAAGACGACGTTCCGCCGCAGTTCTGGGTTTCCCGGCATCAGAACCCGAACCTAGGCTTCATCAACTTCTATGTACGCACGCAGCTCGACCCTGAGGATATCCTCGCGGCGATGTCGCGTGTCGTCGCGCAAGCCGACCCGAATCTGCCCGTTTCTGGTCTCGCTACGATGCGCATGGTCGTGCGCGATCGCGTGTTCCTGGATCGTTTGATTGGCATGCTTTCGAGCGGCTTCGCCATCCTCGCGACGCTGCTTGCGGCAACCGGACTCTACGGCGTGCTGTCGTATTCGGTCGCCCAACGCACGCGCGAGATCGGCTTGCGCCAAGCGCTCGGCGCGACACCGTATCGCGTGCGCGGAATGGTCCTGCGTCAGGTCGGCTGGATGGCGGTCGCCGGTGGCTTCGTCGGACTCGTGCTCGCGGTGTTTCTCGGCCGCGCCGCCGAAGCGGTGTTGTTCGGACTCAGCGGTTATGACCCACTCGTGCTCTCGGGGGCAACAATCGTGCTCGGCGCGGTCGTTCTGATCGCAGGCTATGTGCCGGCGCGCCGTGCATCGGCGATTTCGCCCATGGAGGCGCTGCGTTATGAATGACCTCAAACTCGCCGTGCGGTCGCTTGCGGCACGCCCTGGATTTTTCGCGGTCTGCGTCCTGACACTCGCGCTCGGTGTCGCGAGCGTCTCCGCGATTTTCAGCGTCGTGAACGGCACGCTCTTGAAACCGCTGCCATACCCGGATGCCGAACAGATTGTTCGCATCAACCGGACACAGGGTCAGTGGGGCGGACCGATTTCGATGCAGGTGCTCGAGGATTGGCGCGTTGGCGCTGAAGGGTTGATGACGACCGTGGGGGCGTTCACCTCGCGCACGGTGAATCTCAGCGGCACTGACGGTGACGCCGAGCGGCTGGCCGCCTACGCGGTGACCGCTTCGTTCTGGGACGTGATGCGACTCGGCCCCGCCGCGGGCCGGTATTTCAACACCGATGAGGACACCGCAAACGAGCGGGTCGTCGTGCTCGGCCACGGATTCTGGGTGCGCCGCTATGGAGCGGATCCCGGCATCGTCGGTCGCGACATTCATTTAAACGGCCAACCCTATCGGGTCGTCGGCGTCACACCGGCGGCGTTCCGGTATCCCGGCGGCACGCAGGTGTACATCCCGGTTGGATGGGACCCCACGGCGATGACCCGCGGGTCTAATTTCGTGTTCGCGGTCGGACGGCTCACCCCCGATACCGACGTCGCGCAACTCGACGCGGCACTTGCGACCGTGAACGCACGGCTCGCGGCGGAGTTCCCGGAGGATCACGCGAACCTCGGCGCGCGACTCACCCTGCTGCCCGAACTTCTGAACAGCGGTGTCCGTCAGCCGTTGCTGATGATGCTCGGGGCGGCGGCGATGGTGCTGTTGATTGCGTGTGCGAACCTCGCGAACCTGTTGCTTGCTCGTGGCGCGCACCGCGCGCATGAACTTTCCGTACGCGCAGCGCTCGGCGCGGGGCGCGCGCAATTGATGCGCGTATCGCTTGCGGAGGCGCTCGTCATCGCGGTTTCGGGCGGTGTGATCGGCGTCGGCCTTGCTGCGCTCGCCGTACCCGCGTTGCTGTCGCTCGCGCCAGACCTCATCCCGAGCCACGGTGCGCCCGGCGTGGACCTGTCCGCCGTCGTGGTTTCGCTCACGGCGACTGTCTTTACCGTGATGGTATTCGCGCTCTGGCCTGCGCTGCGCAGCGCGTCGGTCTCTGGCGCCGAGGCGATGCGGGACGACGGACGGACCAGCGCGGGTTCGTCGAAGGCGCGGGCGCGCTCGATACTGGTTGCCGGCGAGGTCGCATTGTCGTTGACGCTGCTGGTCGGCGCGGGGCTGCTGATCGAAAGCATGCGCCAACTCTCGAATGTCGATACCGCCGTGGATGCCCGCGGCGTTCTGACCGCATCGTTCCTCGTCGATGGCGTGCCGCCGATTCCCGGCGAGCCCATTTTCGATGGCTTCAACCGGCACGTCGAACGCGTGGCGCCGCAGGTCAACCGGATCGTTGAGCGAATCGCTGCGATTCCAGGCGTCGAACACGTCGGCATCACCGATGCGTTGCCGCTGTCGGGGGTGAACAATACGAGTTCCGATGTCACGCTGGTCGGCCGGGAGGTCGCCGACGGTGAGCCGCGACCCGGCGCGACCTGGCGCTTCGTGAACCCGGATTTCTTTCGCTCGCTCGGTATCCCATTGGTTGCCGGCCGTAACCTCACCGATGCCGATTTTCGCGTTGGCGAGATGCCGAACGCGGTCCTCGTCAATGAGACCTTCGTGCGCCGATATCTCGCCGACGTCGACCCGGTCGGTCAGCGTATGACGTTCTTCGACGGGACCGAGAAGACCATCGTCGGCGTCGTCGCCGACACGAGCGGGCTCGGGCTCGATCGCGACCCGCTGACAGAAGTCTACCTGCACAGCGGTTTAACGCCGTTCCGGCAGTTTTATCTGTCGGTGAAGGTCGCCGGTGACCCTGCGGCCTACGCGGAATCACTCCGCCGCGCGATCGCGGAAGTCGAGCCCTCGGTGCCGGTGTTCGAGGTTCGCTCGATGGACGAGGTGATCGGCGGCCCAATCCGGATAAGAAGCTTCAACATGACGCTCATGAGCGTGTTCAGCGGGGTCGCCATGCTACTCGCCGCGCTCGGCCTCTACGGGGTGATTGCATATTCGGTCGCGCAACGGCGCCGCGAGATCGGTATCCGACTGTCGCTCGGCGCTGCGCCCCAACGCATCCACCGACTCGTGCTCGCGGATGGCGCCCGACTGATCGGCCTGGGTATCGCCGTCGGGTTGTTGGCGGCGTTCGCGCTGGCGCGCGTGATTGCATCGCAGTTGTACGGCGTTACGCCGACCGACCCGTTCGTTTTCGGCTCGGTCGTGGTCGTGCTCACGGTGGTTGGTCTGGTGGCGGTCCTCGTTCCTGCGCGCGCCGCATCGCGCATCGCGCCGATGGAGGCACTGCGTTATGAATAAGGGGAATACCCAATGAGCAGACTCTGGTTCGACTTTAAGATGACGATGCGCGCGCTCGTGCGCAGTTACGGCTTCGTCGCAATCGCCGTCACCGTGATGGCGCTCGGCGTGGGTGCAACCACATTCGCGTTCACGGCAATCAACGGCGTGGTGTTGACACCGCTGCCATTCCCCGACGGCGAGGAGCTCGTACACATCGAGCTCGTGTCGGCCGACGATCCGAATGGTTTCGAGATAGGCATGCACGATCTCGCGGACCTCGGCGCGCAACAGACCTCGCTCGAGTCGCTGTTTTCGTATTACAACGGCACAGTGAACGTGAGCGGCGGCGACCTGCCCGTACGCTACGATGGGATATTCGTGACTGCGAATGCGCTCGAACAACTCGGTGTTGCGCCTGAACTTGGCCGGGTGTTCGTCGACGGAGAGGACGCGCCTGGCGCGCCGCTGTCGGTCGTCATCGGTTGGCATGTCTGGCAGCAGGATTACGGTAGTTCCCCCGATATCGTTGGCACGCAGGTTCGCGTGAACGGCTCTCCGGCAACGATTGTCGGGGTGATGCCGCGTGGCTTCCAATGGCCGGTCCGTAACGACGTCTGGGTGCCGATGCAGCAGGACCTCGATGCCATTTCTCGCGGTGACGTCATCACGGTCGAGGGCTTCGGTCGCTTACGAGATGGCGTGACGCTCGAGCAAGCGCGCGTCGAGTTCGCGACGCTTTATTCGGCCATCCTTGCCGACAACCCCGACTGGAATGTGGGTGCGACGACGGATCTCGATGAATACCGCGATGAGTTCGTCGGCAACCAGACGATGGGTATCTTGTCCGCGATGCAAGTCGCGACTTTCCTCGTGCTGCTCATCGCATGCGCGAACGTCGCAAACCTGATTCTTGCCCGCACAGTCAGCCGTCGGCGTGAGCTGTCGGTGCGCACTGCGCTCGGGGCGAGCCGTTGGCGCCTCGTGGCGGGCACCTTGTCCGAGAGCGTGCTCGTCAGCGTCGTTGGCGGACTCATCGGCATCGCGATTGCCCATATGGGTGGTCTCGCGGTCGAGCGCTATCTCATCGAGAGTGGTGATGGCTTCCCTTACTGGATGTCGTTCAGCGCCGATCTTCGCGTCGCCGTGTTTGCCATCAGTGTCGCGGCGATCGCCGGCCTCATCGCGGGCTTCGTACCGGCGCTGCGTGCCGCGCGCAGCGACGTGACCGAGGGCCTGAAGGCGGGTGGGGGCGGCGGCACCAGCGTGTCGCTCGGTAAACTTACGCGGACGCTGATTACGGTCGAGATTGCGCTAAGTTGCGCGCTCCTGGTCGGCGGCGCCCTCACGGTGCGGTCGGTGGTGAACCTTCAATACGTGTCACCCGGCGGTGACGTCACCGGTGTGATGACCGGTCGCATCGGGCTGTTCGAATCGGACTACCCCGATGAAGTGAGCCGCCGACAGTTCTGGGAGCGGCTCGAGGCGCGTGTCGCGGAAATACCGGGTGTGACATCGGCCACCGTGACCACCAGCATCCCGACCTATGGGTCGGGCGGTAATGCGTATCGACTCGACGGCCAGGAGCCGGCACCGGACGGGCGCTATCCGTTCACGCGGACGGTCGTGGTGTCGCCCGGTTATCTCGATACGTTCAAGATTCCACTGTTGTCGGGCCGCAACCTCGCGGTAAGCGATAACGCTGATTCGCAGCCCGTCGCCCTCATCAACAAGACGTTCGCAGAGCGCGCGTTCCCGGGCGAGAGCGCGGTTGGCAAGCGCGTATTGCTCGGTCGTGAGGGCGACCTTGCGCTGACCGTCGTGGGTGTCGTTGGTGACGTGTACCACAGTGCGCTCGACAACGACATGCAGCCGGCGGTGTACCAACCGCTCGCGCAGACGGACGCGCGATTTATGACCATCGCGGCGCGAACCCCCGGCGACGAAGCCACGCTGGCCGGCCCGGTGCGCGAGGCGCTCCGGGCCGTCGATCCCGACCTGCCGATTTACTGGCTGCAACCCGCCCAAGTGTGGGTCGATCAGAGCCGCTCGGGTCCGCGGCTTCTGGGCATGATTTTCGGCGTGTTCGGAATCGCTGCGGTGGTGCTCGCGAGCGTTGGAGTGTACGGCGTGCTCGCATTCACGGTTGCACAGCGCACGCGTGAGTTTGGCGTGCGCCGCGCACTCGGCGCCGACCACGGCCGCATCGTTAACCTCGTCGTGCGCCAAGGCGCGTTCCAATTGCTCGTCGGCCTCCCGATCGGGTTGCTGCTCGCGTTCGGGCTCGGTCAAATGCTGCAGAACGTGCTCGCGAACGTGTCGAGCGTGGACCCGGTGAGCTTCCTCGGCGTGCCGCTGATCCTCGCGATCGTCGTCATCGCCGCGAGCTTCGTGCCCGCACGCCGCGCATCGCGTATCGACCCGATGGAGGCCTTGCGCCATGAATGAGATCCGACTCGCGTTTCGTTCGCTCGCCCGCGCCCCGGGTTACACCGCGGCCGCGCTTGTGATGTTTGCGCTGGGCATCGGTCTCACGATTTACATGTTCGGCGCCGTGAACGGCTACCTGCTCGGCGCGATGCCGTTTCCCGACGCCGAACGCCTGATGCATGTGAGCGTCACTGACGCCCCGGGCACCAACGACCGCGACGAGCTGTCGCCGCGCATGCTCGATGCGTTCATGCGCTCACAGACCACGTTCTCCGCCCTGGGTGGGGTATCGATCGGTACCGTGAACCTGTCGGGCGACGACCGACCCGAGCGCTACAGCGGCGGGCTTGTCAGCGGCCAGTTGTTCGAGGCCCTCGGCGTTTCGCCGATGCTCGGTCGCTCGCTCGTCGCCGCCGATGCCGAGTTCGGAGCGCCACTCGTCATCGTGGTCGGCGGTGACGTCTGGCGGCATCGGTTTAACGAAGACCCGGACATCATCGGACAACGCGTCCGCGTGAACGGCCAGGATGCCGAAGTCGTCGGCGTGATGCCCTTCGGCTTTGCGTTTCCGTTCCAGGAGAGCGTGTGGATCCCGCAGCAGCAAAATCTGGCCGGCCTCGCAATCGACGAGGGTTTCCAAGCGGATGTCGTCGGCCGTCTGCGGTCTGGGGTCACGCCGGCTCGGGCGCAGGCCGACCTTCAGGGTCTGTACGACGCGTTGCGCGCCGAAGCGCCGACGGTCGACGTCGAGGACACCGTGGAACTGCGCCGTATCCGCGAGTGGTACATGTCGCCCGAAGCGCGCACGATCATCCTGACCCTGTTCGCGAGCGTGGTGCTCGTACTGCTGATTGCGTGCTCGAATGTCGCGAACCTGACGCTCGCTCGCATCGAGTCGCGCCGCCGGGAACTCGCGGTACGCGCGTCGTTAGGCGCGAGCCGCAAACGCCTGATCACCGGTGTTGCGTTCGAGGTGCTGTTGATCGCGCTCGCGGGCGCGGCCCTCGGGATGTTGCTTGTCGAATGGATCGGCACGATCACCGACGCGCAGCTGGCGTCGTCGCAGGAGGCGCCGCCGTACTGGGTGGATTTCGAAAACGATTGGCGCGTGTACGCGTTCACTATCGGCGCGGCGATGCTCGCGGCGCTGGTGTCGGGCCTGATTCCCGCGTGGCGCGCAACGCGGGGCGACCTGAATGCCGGGCTCCGCGACGGCGGTTACGGCACGGCGGGGGCGCGGCTCGGGAGTCCGTCGCGCGCGCTCGTCATCGTGCAGATCACGCTGTGCTGCGTGCTGCTGGTGAACGCGGGCCTGATGCTGCGCAGTGCGATGAACCTCAATGCCGTCGAGGATGGGCTCGGCGACCGCAACCAGATTACCGGCCGCATCGGTCTGTTCGAGACGACGCACGCGGACGCCGCGGCGCGCCACACCGCATACCAGCAGTTGGAGCGGGAACTCACGGCGTTGCCGGGCGTGCGTGCAGCCGGTCTGAGCTCCGCACTGCCGATGACCGGCGGCGGTCATGAGCGTGTACGGCGGGCCGGTGCCGAGTACGACGAACGCCGCGGCGCACCGCGCTCACGCTATGCAACCGTCAGCCCCGGATTCTTTGAGACTTTCGGCGTGCGGTTGGCGCAGGGTCGCGTATTCACCACGGCGGACGATGCTGACGCGCCGCGGGTCGCGGTCGTGAACGAGCCATTCGCCGAACGCGAATGGCCGGACGAAAATCCGATCGGCCAGCGCGTCCAGGTCGGCCCGCCAGACGGACCGTGGCTCACTGTCGTCGGCGTCATTCAGCCCTTCATCCAGGGCGGCGACGAACTCGTGCAGGGACCGCAGCCCGCGCTGTTCGTGCCGCTCGCGCAGGACACGGTCCGGTTCGTGAGCTTCGCGGCCGCGGTCGACGGCGACCCGACTGCTTACTCGAACCTAGTGCGCGACGCGATGCTGCGCGTGGATCCCGACACACCGATTTACTGGCTGCGCTCGTTCGAGGAGGTCACGGGCTTGATGCTGTTCATGAACCGCTTCCTTGCGTCCCTGTTCGGGGGCTTTGCCACCATCGCCTTGCTGCTCGCGGCGGTCGGCGTGTACGCGGTGCTCGCGACCAGCGTCGCGAGCCGCACCCGCGAGATCGGCGTCCGGCGCGCGCTCGGCGCGCAGGATGACGCAATCGTGCGGATGATCGTCGGGCAAGGCGGCCGCCAGTATTTGGTCGGTATGCTAATCGGCCTCGCCGGTGCGCTGCTGTTCTCGCAGGCCATGGTCGACATGCACGTCGGCGTCACACCGTTCGACCCGATAACGCTCGGCATCGTGACCGTGGTGCTCGGGCTCGCGGCGCTCGCCGCATCGTGGGCGCCCGCGAAACGCGCGTTACGCATACAGCCGATGGAGGCGCTGCGTTATGAATGACCAACCCCTCATTTCACTCAAGAACGTCGAGCGCAGTTATGAGACAAAGGCCGGCCACACTTGGGTCTTGCGGCAAATAACGCTCGACATCGCCGCGGGTGAGTTCGTGAGCGTCATGGGACCGTCTGGTGCCGGCAAGTCGACGCTGCTCAGCATTCTTGGCATGTTCGACAGTGATTTCGGTGGCGAGTACTGGCTCGCCGGACAGCCGGTGCACGAACTGCCGCAAAAGAAGCGCGCCGAACTCGGGCGCAAACACATTGGCTTCGTATTTCAGCAGTACCACCTGCTCGATGACCTGACGGTGTACGAGAATCTGGAAATCCCGTTGTCGTATCGCGACGTGGGACGCTCTGAGCGGCAGTCCATCGTCGCCGACATGCTCGATCGCTTCGGCATCGTCGGCAAGAAAGATTTATATCCGTCGCAGTTGTCCGGCGGTCAGCAACAGCTCGTCGCCGTTGCGCGCGCGATGGTCGCGAGCCCGGACCTGATTCTCGCGGATGAGCCCACGGGTGCGCTGCACTCGGACCATGGGCGCATGATCATGCAGACGCTGAAGCAGTTGAACGATCAGGGCACGACCATCGTGCAGGTCACGCACTCGGAAGAGAACGCCGCTTACGGCAATCGGATCATCCGACTACGGGACGGTTGGCTCGACGGCTAGCGGGTCGCCGGCGACCGCGCACGGGTTTGCCATTGCGTGGTATCGCCGGGGCAATTTCGTTTCGCCTTTGGCAAGCGTGAAAATCTTGTCGCTGGTCCAGAGGATATGCTTGTCGTAGGGCAGGTCGGGGAACAGGTGTAACTGCATCAAATAAGTTTCCGTCGGCAAGTCGATGCCGGGTAGCGGTGTGAACTTTTTCAACCGGTCCCGACGGTCCGCTGGTTTGCCATCGGGTCGAGCGGGCTGCCACGCCCACGGGCCAATCGAACACCGGTAATGCATCCGTTCCACGCGATCGAGCTGTCCGCCGGCGGTGGCAAACCGGTAATGCATACCCCACGCGAGCGTATCGCGCCGGTCGGTGAGCGTGAGCGCGTAAATCAGCGGTCCGTTCGCGCCGTCAATGCTGGCGTCGAGCGCGCCATGGGCGGTGCCGCAATCGACGGGAGTGTGTAGCAGTGCCTGTTCTGCGACTTCTAGGCGATTCATCAGAGACTCGAGCGCATCGGTGCCGAACAGGTCGACCCGGGTGACGGTATCGCCGTCACGCTCGTGTACCGCGACCGCGATTTCCTCGCCGGCGAGGACCGCCGCCCATGAGCGATTCGATGCAGCAAAGTCATCCGGCTCGAGCCCGACTTCGCGTAGCGAGGCTTCAACGCGCTGGAACGCCGTGGCCAGATGCTCGGCACGGCGGTTGACCTCTTCGCGCGCCGCGTTCTCGGCGCCGCTCAACATCCGTGACCGAGCGCCGCGCGGCATAGCTTCCATGCCGAAGGCCTTCGCCATATCCATCGAGCACGGCGGCGGGCCTGACGGGTCGTCCGCTAGAGCGGTGCCTAGGTTCAGCGTCGCTGTCAGCAATCCAATGCAAGCAGGCCATCCCTTCATGGGGTAAATTACTACCACAAACTCGAGGGGTGGGGAATGGCGGGACTGAAGAGGGACCTTCACTACGCGTGGCGCATGCACCGGCGCACGCCATTCTTCTCGTCGATGGCGACGTTGGTGTTGGCGGTCGCCATCGGTGTCGCGACCGCGGTCTTCAGCCTTTATAGCCATCTCGAGCTTCAGCCATTACCTGGCGTGCGGGATTCCCACCGTCTGGTGTCAATCGGCCTCGTCAGGGAAGGTCAGTGGCTTCCGCTGAATGTCCCGCAGTTTGAGCAGTTTTCTGAAGCGCTGACTGGCGTGGATGCCTTGATTGCCGTCGGCTTCCCGTTTCGGGCGCAGGCGCGTGTGAACGACACGGAAATCGAGGCGCGCATCGTTAGTTTCGGCGCTGGTAGCTTCAGGGCACTCGGTGTGCCGATGCTGCTCGGCGTCGACCTCGACGCGGCGAGTAGTGACCCGATGGCGCAGAACATCGTACTCAGTGAACGTCTGTGGCGGCGCCATTTCGATTCGGATCCCGCGGCAATCGGTGCGACGATGACGCTCGGTTCCGACGAGTACCGGGTGGTGGGGGTCGCGGGCGGTGGCTTTCAAGGCGTGCAGCGCGATGCAGATGACGAGGCATGGATTCCACTCGACCCGCAACTCACCGCACGAAGCGGTCCACCGGGGATACCTGAGGCGCAACGCCTGGCGATTGCACGGACGATGCCGGCGATGTACCTGTACGGCCGGCTCGCGCCGGGTATCACTGTCGATGCGCTCGCGCGCGAACTCGAAACGGTACTGATTCGATTACGCGAGCGCTGGTCGAGTTTCTATCCACCCGACCTCATCGAATCAGCGGTGCTGCCGGGTACCCCGGTGAGTCCGCGCGCACACGCGACGCTGGTGCGGCAAACCGAATTATTGATAGGCGGCGCTGCACTGGTCGTGCTCGTCGCCAGTTTCAATCTGGCGTCGTTCTTCCTTGCCCGCGGCGGTGGTCGGCTGCAAGAACTTCGCACGCGCCTCGCGATTGGCGCATCGCGTGGCGCGATCGTGCGCCAGCTGTTCGTCGAGGCGGCCGCGCTCGTAGCAATCGCGAGCGCGCTCGGGCTTGTGCTGCATTTTTGGTTGAAGACCTTGTTGCTGCGGGTCCCACCCTTTGTCGATCGATGGTCCCGGCTCTCAGAAGTCGATAGTGATTGGAGAGTGTTCGTGTTCGCCTTGGTCGCTGCCGCGGTAGTCGCCGGCATCACGGGCCTGGTCCCCGCGCTACGTATCGCGCAGCATCCGACACTCGGCGCGTCGACGCCGTCGGCGATCGGTCGTCAAGCCGGACGATTGCAACCGCTGCTTGCAATGCAGGTTTTTGCGGCGACGCTGATCGTCCTAGCGGGCACGTTGTTCGTCGGCGACCTGTGGCGTCTCGAGAACGCCGAAGTCGGCCTGGAGCCGGACGGCGTTCTGGTCGCAAACATGAGCTGGAATCGTCGTGCCAGCGGCTCGTTTCAGTTCGACGAGGAACAGGGGCGGGCGATGAAGGCAGAGTTCGATGCTCGCCTAGGCACGCTTTCGGGTGTCGAGGGCTTCGCATTCACGGCAACGGTGCCCGTTATCGGCCGTCGCTTGACGCCGGAACTTGTCGAGCTTGTCGGCGGCGGGGAACAGCCGCCCGAACAGCGGCGGCGCGCATACCCGGCGTACGTGTTGCCGGATCTTTTCACCGTACTGAGAATTCCAATTCTGTATGGCCGGCCGTTTGAGGACCTCGAACAACAACACGTCGTCGTCAGTAGAATGCTCGCGCGCCAACTCTGGGGTCGAGACGATGTGCTCGACGAGCAGTTTTATCCGCCGGGCGTCGGCGTGCAGGTTCGTGACGGCACGCTCGTGACGCCGGGTAGCGCGGAGGAGAAAGCCCTTCCACGCGACCCGTTCACGGTCGTTGGCGTTGTCGGTGACGTCGGCGTGGAGCCACTGCCGGTGTATTACCGGTCGCTGGGTGGGGGGTTCATCGGGGGCACAGTCATCGTCCGCGGTACCGTCACCCCGGCAATACTGCAGCCGCTGCTCGCTGAACTTGTCGCCGAACATCAGCCGATGCGTACTGTCGATTCCGTGCAGCCGATGCGCGAGCTTATGCACGAACAGTTGCGGACGGAACGCGCGCGCAGTCGATTGGCGCTCGGCGCGGGTCTGCTGGCGTTGGTGTTGACCATGATCGGGCTCTATGCGTCGATGCAGCACACCGTCGAGGCGCGCCGCGGCGAGCTCGCGGTTCGCAAGGCCATCGGTGCGAGCGACGACCGCCTCGTGGCGATGATCATGCGGCGCGCGCTTGCAATCGTCGCGCTCGGCGCCGTCACCGCGTTACTGGTTGCCGTCGTTTTTTCCGAACGCTTGAGCGCTTTGCTATTCGGTCTGGACGCCACCCATCCGTGGGCGTGGGGCGCGGCGATCGCGGTCATTGGCGCGACGGGCGCGCTCGCTGCGTGGCTGCCGGCTCGACGCGCCGGCAAAGTCGACCCAGCGGTCGCGCTGCGTTACGAATGAATAACCAAGGCGTGCGTGAAATAGGAGCCACGCCATGATGCCGAACATTTTCAGGCCGTCCTCGGCGAGATAGAAACCGGGGAAATAGAGCACGCCATCAAGCCGGTCGACGACGAGCGAGCCCCCGAACCCACCGAAGGCGGCGAGCAGGAGCAGGAATTCGGCGCGGAGCAGGATGCGCCGGAAATGCACCACGTAGTACGCCATGGCGATTGCATAGATACCGTATACCGCGTATTCCGAGACGCCGAGGTAGACCGGCGCGTTCTCGTGCAACATCAGCCAGTCGTCGGTGAGGAGGACGAGCGTGATGGCCGCCGCGTACAGCCAATACGTACGCCCGTTCGGCTGCGAGGCGGAAACGAACAGGCAGATGCCTGCGGCGGCCGCCCATAACAAAAAGCCAAGGGTGGAGATAACGCCGGCGTAGGCGGGTCCGTCAAGTACCGCCGCCGTATCGCGCAGCATGTCCTCCGGGGGGATATCCCAGATGAGCTTGCCAACGACCGGGACGCAGAGCGCGAGCAGAATGAATGTAAATCCGATGAGCACCGTCCGTGGTGATGTGGGCATGTCAGTGGGACCTCGTTGCTAACCCCGAAGCTTGGATGTAGTTGCGGCCACCGACGACGAACGCGTGGCCGTATAGAAAGAGGCTGGGGAGGGGGTCTCTCCAGCTCCAGGTGAGCTTGTAGTTGGCGTGCCAATGCGCTGCTGCGGTCTCGCGCAGCGCGGTACTCATACTGCGACGGGGCGCGCCATCCTTGATCTGTGCGCTCATCGCCCGCAGGTCGCCGAGCAGCCAGTGGAAGCGCCGCCCTTCCGGATACGCGCGCGGTCGCGCTGCGGCCGGATCGATCGCGAACGTCGGAAAGTCCACGCCGCAGCGGACCGCGAGTTCGCAGGTCGCATCAAGACGGGGGTTCAACTCGAGAAACGCACACGTTCCGCTTTTATCGTTCACCAGGAACTGCGCGCAACCGACGCCGTCATAGCGCAGGCGCTCTGCGAGGGCGGCCGTGTACGTGTACAAATCGCGGGACGGCGGCACAGAGATGCCCTCTACGCCAAAACCGGTGCCGTCCGGTTCGTCCGTGCGCAGAACGCGCTGCTCGAAGTACGCGGTGATGCGTCCGTCTATGGCGGCGAACTGGCAGTTATGTCGCGCCCCGTCGAACCATGCTTGAACGACGAGTGGATATCGCGCGTTGGCGAGGGTCACGCGCCAGCGTTCGAATGCTTCATCTGATCGAATGATTAATGCTTTTCGATCATCGATGAGTCGCGTCGAGTCCGGGCATTTGACGACCAGCGGAATCCCGATGTCGCTGACGCAGTCCTGGAGTTCGAGGAAGCTGTCCGCGGTGGCGCTGCGCATCTGGGGGATGTTCAGCTCGTTGGCGAGGTCGTAACTCGTGGGCTTGTCCAGACACGCGGCGACGGTCTGCGGTGGCGGCATCGCCATTTGGACGCGGTGCTTGAGATGTTCTCGGCACGCGATGAGGGCGAGTAGATCGGATTCACCGACCGGGAAGACCCATCGGATGTCGCGCCGTCTCGACAGCAGCGCATCAAGTTCGGCAGCGAACTCGACCGTTCGTTGGGGATCGGGATGTTTCCAGGTACCGTGGGTGTGGCGCGACAATGCCGCGAACGAGCGGCGCGAATGTTCGCCGACGATGACCGTACGGCCGGATCGCGCGAGCGAGCGGACAACGGCAATCGTCTGTTGGTAGTCCCCGATGACGAGAACGGCTTCGTTCACGATGCCTCCTTGCATGACGTGCGCTTCCATAATGGCAATCCGACGGATACCGGACAATCGGGCAATGCACTCGACACGGGGTAGGGCATACTATTGAGTATGGAAACACGCGCACCAAGAATCTTCGTCGCTGATGACCAGCGCGATGTCCTCGAGGCCTTGCGGCTACTGCTGAAAGGCGAGGGATACCAAACAGAGACCTTTAATCATCCCGGCGCATTGCTGGATGCGTTGCGCGCGAGCGCGGCCGACGCGGTGTTGATGGACCTTAATTACACCCGGGACACCACTTCGGGTGAGGAAGGCCTCGATGCAATCGCGCGCATCCGTGCATTCGATGCGTATGTTCCGATCGTAGTGATGACCGCGTGGGGCACGATTGAACTTGCCGTGGAAGCAATGCGCCGCGGCGCGCAAGATTTCGTCGAAAAGCCTTGGGACAATCCACGGCTGCTCACGGTCCTGCGCACACAGGTTGCGCTCGGACAGGCGCTGCGGCGCACGCGCGCGCTCGAAACCGAGCACCGACAGTTACTGTCAGCCGACGGCGACCTGGTCGCGAACTCTCGCGTCATGAAACCGGTGATGGACATGGTGATGCAAGTTGCGCCGTCCGATGCCAACGTTCTTGTCACGGGCGAGAGCGGCACCGGCAAGGGCGTCATCGCGCGCATGATCCATGACCGTTCGGCGCGCAAGGACAACAGCCTCGTCGTCGTCAACATTGGCAGTCTTGCGGAGACCGTGTTCGAGAGCGAGATGTTCGGCCACGTGAAAGGCGCGTTCACCGACGCGAAAGCCGACCGCGTCGGCCGCTTCGAACTCGCAGACCGCGGCACCTTGTTCCTCGACGAGATCGCGAACATCCCGTTGGCGCAGCAGGCGCGGTTGTTGCGCGTGCTCGAGGACGGTGAGTACGAACGGTTGGGCTCTTCGCGAACGTTGAAAACGGATGTCCGCGTGATCGCCGCGACGAATGCCGACCTCGACGACGAAATCGAGGCGGGGCGGTTTCGCCAAGACTTGCTGTACCGCCTGAACACGATCCATATTCACCTTCCGCCACTGCGCGATCGCGCGGAGGACCTCGTCGAGCTCGCGCAGCGGTTTTTGGTGACCCACGCGGGACGCCATCGTTGTCGCGTCGAGGGGTTCACCGATGGCGCGCTCGCGGCGTTGCGTCGCTACCCGTGGCCCGGCAACGTACGCGAGCTTAGCCATGTCGTTGAGCGCGCGGTGCTCATGTGTCCGAGCAGTGCGATTGCACCTGCGGACTTGCGACTCGATGCGGTACCCGCATCGTCTGGGCCACGCGGGCCCGCGACGCTTGACGACGTCGAGCTCGAAGCGATTACCGCAGCGCTACGGCGACACGACGGCAACGTGGTCGCTGCGGCCGAGGAGCTCGGCGTCAGCCGTTCCGCGTTGTACCGACGTATGGAGAAGTTCGGCCTGTGAGGCGCCGCCGCCGGTTTCGATTTCAGGACCGGGTGCTCATCGTCACCTTTCTTACGGCGCTGCCGTCTTGGCTCGTCGCGTCAATCGCCTTGTTCCAGTGGGAGGCGAGCGAGGCGATTCGTTGGACAACGTTCGGTGCCATCACCGTATTGTTGATTGGTGGCGCGTTCGCAGTCTTGCGTCGCGTGACTTACCCATTGCAGTCGCTCGCAAACTTGCTCGAGGCGTTGCGCGAGGGAGACTACTCGCTACGCGGCCGGACCATTGACCCCGAAGATGCCGTGGGCGAAGTCATGATCGAAGTGAATACGCTGAGCCGTACGCTGCACTTCCAGCGACTCGAAGCACTCGAGGCCGGCGTGCTATTGCAGAAAATGAGCGCCGAAATCGACATGGCGCTTTTTGCATTCGACGCAGAGCGCAAGCTTCGGCTCGCGAACCGCGCCGGTGAAGCGTTGCTCGGCGCCGAGCAATCGAAGCTCATCGGGCGTACCGCCGAGTCGCTGGGTCTTGCGCAATTGCTCGACGAGCCGTCCGGGCGCATCGTCACGCGCAGCTTTCCTGGCGGCAGCGGGCGGTGGGAAGTTCGGCGCCGTCGTTTTCGAGAAGGCGGCCGCCCTCACGAACTACTCGTGATATCGGAGTTGAGCCGCGCGTTGCGCGAGGAAGAGCGTCAGGCGTGGCAGCGGCTCGTGCGGGTCATCGGCCACGAACTCAATAACTCGCTCGCGCCCATCAAGTCGATGGCGGCGACGCTGCAATCGCTCTTGAAGCGCGAGCCGCTGCCGCACGATTGGCAGGAAGATGCGGCGTCCGGTTTGTCGGTGATTGGCGATCGCGCCGAGTCGCTCGGTCGCTTCATGGGCGCGTACGCGCGGCTCGCTCGGCTGCCTGCGCCGACGCTGCAGTCGATTGATTTCGGCGCGCTCGTACGGCGCGCTGTTTCGTTGCAGACTGGCGCGCGCATTACCGTGAGCCCTGGCACGACGGTGAGCTTGCGGGCCGACCCGGACCAGCTTGAGCAGATGCTCATTAACCTGCTGAAAAATGCGGTCGAGGCGAGCGGTGAACTTGGCGGTGTGCGTGTGGGCTGGCGCCGTGTCGGCGCGATGCTCGAACTCGAAATCGACGACGACGGACCCGGCATCGCGCGTACCGACAACCTATGGGTGCCGTTCTTTACGACCAAACCGGGCGGAACCGGCATCGGGCTGGTGCTGTCGCGCGAAATCGTCGAGAACCACGGTGGTTCAATCGCGCTGGAGAACCGACGCGATCACCGCGGCGCCGTCGCGCGGGTGCGGCTGCCGCTGAATTGAAGTATCGCGACGCCGAGAGCGTCGCTCCCACCTGACCCAGCGAACTTTGGCAGCGAGGCCTCAGCCGGCCAGCGGAGCGGACGGACAACTCGCCGGGAGCGACCGAGACGACCGTGGGTAAGCCCCTTCAAACGAAGGCGCCGCACAGCGGTGCCGCGGTAGACACGGTCATCCAAGGCGGCAGTCAATGAGCCGCGCAGTCGAGGGAAGCGGCAGCGGCGAGTTCGGTCCGGCCGTCGGAGCAGGCCGCCACTAACAGGCGATGTGGTCTTTACCGGCGACTGGTGAGCTGCGTCGCGACGACGATGGCGATGGTGGACAGCAAGAAGCCCGGCACCAACTCGTACAGGTCGAAGATCGGCGCGCCACCCCGGAACATCGGCCACACGATGGTGGTCGTCCCGCCGACGAGGATGCCGGCGAGCGCGCCGGCGCGGTTCATGCGTGACCAATACAGCGACAGGATCACGGCCGGCCCGAACGCGGCGCCGAACCCCGCCCACGCCCACGCGACGAGTTCGAGGACACGGCTCTCGGGGTCGCGCGCGAGCCACAGTGCGACCAGCGCGATGGCGAGCACACCGATTCGTCCGGCCCACAGCGATTCCCGCGGGTTCGCATCGCGACGCAGCAGCCCCTTGTAGAAGTCCTCCGCGAACGCGCTCGACGAGACGAGGAGCTGCGCAGACGCCGTGCTCATGATGGCCGCGAGAATCGCCGCGATACAGAGACCGGCGATGACGGGTGGGAAGAAATCGACGGCCATATAAATGAATACCTTTTCCGCATCGGCGCCGGGTAGGGTGCGGTCGAGCGCCGCGAGTGCGGTCACACCGACGAGCAGAGCGGCCGCGAGCACCGTGACTTGCCAGGTCATCGCGATGCGGCGCGCCGCGCCGATCTCAGCCGGGTCCCGAATCGCCATGAAGCGCGCGAGGATGTGCGGTTGGCCCGCGTAGCCGAGGCCCCAACCCAGTAGGGACGC
>CAYODZ010000224.1:0-6507 GCA_964402835.1 uncultured Gammaproteobacteria bacterium
CCGCACGGGTTCGCGTGTTTCACGATCACGCACGCAGGCTCGTCAAACTGCTTCACGCACTCGAGCGCGGCGTCCGCATCCGCGATGTTGTTGAACGAGAGTTCCTTGCCCTGCAACTGTGTCGCGGTCGCGATACCGGGCTCGGAGGGGTCCGCGTCGACATAGAATGCCGCGCGTTGGTGCGGGTTCTCGCCATAACGCAGGTCGAGTGCCTTGGTGAACTGCACGGTATGCGAGTCAGGGAAGTCGGCATCGAGACCCGTGAGCCAATTGCTGACGGCGCCATCGTACGCGGCGGTATGCGCGTACGCTTTTGCGGCGAGGTCGCGGCGCAGCTCGAACGGCACTTCATCGTGCGTCTCGAGTGCGGCCATCACGCGCGCATAGTCGGCGCTGTCGACAACCACGGCCACGGACGCATGGTTCTTCGCCGCGGCGCGCAGCATCGCGGGGCCGCCGATGTCGATGTTCTCGACGAGGTCGTCGTAGCTCGAGCCTGGCTTTGCGAGCGTCTCGCGGAACGGATAGAGGTTCACGACCAAAAGGTCGATCGGCGCGATGTCGTGTTCGGCCATGACCGCGTCGTCGGTGCCGCGGCGGCCGAGCAGGCCGCCGTGGATTTTGGGGTGCCGGGTCTTGACCCGGCCATCCATGATTTCGGGAAAGCCGGTGTGCTCCGCGACCTCGCGCACGGGAATGCCCGCGCCGGTCAAGAGCTTGGCGGTGCCGCCGGTGGAGAGGATCTCAATGCCGCGCGCGTGTAGGTCCCGGGCAAACTGCTCAATCCCGGCCTTATCCGAGACGCTGATCAGCGCGCGTTGGATCAACGGTCGAGGCCGTGCTGGCGGAGCTTCTTGCGCAGGGTGCTGCGGTTGATGCCGAGGAGCTCGGCGGCACGCGACTGATTACCGTCGGCGTGCTCGAGTACGGTCTTAAGCAGCGGGTATTCGACTTCATTGATGACGAGTTGGTAGAGGTCAGTCACGGAATGGCCGTCGAGCTCGGACAGATATTGCCGGAGCGCGGACTCGGCGCACGCGCGCAGCGGCTGGCCGTCGTCGCGCTCCACCCGAAAGGCTTCGCGATATGCGGTAGTACGCGTCACCCGGACGGCGTTGCTGCGAGTTGTCATGCTGCCATTACCTCCCCCACCGCCAGTCGATCGAAGTACAGGCCGACTTGGCGGAACTGCTCTTGTGCGCTTTCAACGCGCATCACCATTTGCCGGAACACCGCGGCGCCCGGCTGGCCGCTCGCGTACCAGCCGATGTGCTTGCGGGCGACCCTGACCCCGAGCTCATCGCCGTAGAACGCGTACAGGTTCTCCAAATGGCCGAGGAGCAAGTCGCGGACATCGGCCGGTCCCGGCGAAGGCAGCTGCTCGCCCGTCGCCAGGAAGTGGGCCAGCTCGCGAAAGATCCACGGCCGGCCCTGCGCCGCGCGACCGATCATCAGGCCGTCGGCTCCGGTGACCCGCAACACCTCACGCGCGCGCTCCGGTGTATCGATGTCCCCGTTCGCGATGACCGGTATCGTCACCGCGCGTTTAATGTCCGCTATCGTTCCGTACTCGGCTTCACCTTTGAACGCGCAGGTGCGCGTCCGGCCGTGCACCGCGAGCGCCTGGACACCACTGCGCTCCGCAATCTCTGCAATTCGGACCCCGTTACGCGTGTCCGGTGTCGGACCGGTCCGGATCTTCAGCGTGACCGGAACATCGACCGCGGCCACGACTGCATCCAGTATCCGCGCGACCAAACCTTCGTCCGCGAGCAACGCGGAACCGGCCATGCGATTGCAAACCTTCTTCGCGGGGCAGCCCATGTTGATGTCGATCAACTGGGCGCCGCGCGCCGCGTTCTCCGCGGCCGCCTCCGCCATCATTTGCGGATCGGCGCCGGCGATCTGCACGCTGCGCGGTTCAACTTCACCCGCGTGGTCCATACGTCGCCGACTCTTCCCCGTGTGCCAGAGCCGCGAATCGGAGGTAACCATTTCCGAAACTGCGAGCCCGGCACCGAGCGAACGACACAATTGTCGAAACGGTCGGTCAGTAACGCCGGCCATCGGCGCGACCAACAAGTTGTTGGTCAGTTTTATCTTGCCGATTTGCATTGCTCACGCCGTGCGTTTTCTTTATGTCGGGGGAGGTGAATGATAACCACAAACGCGCATCTGTCAAAACGGATTTCTCCGACCCGCGCCGTTACTCAATTCGACGGGCTTGTTGCCATCCCGCAACGGAGTGTGTCGTCAACTTCTGCGCAAAAATTGATGCTGAACCCGACCGCGTCATGACCCGGGTCGACGAGCTCGACTTCAATTGCGCGACGCGCGTGCGCCGGCATGCGTTCGTTCAACGAAGGTGGGTTGCGAAGATATTCGTCGGGGCGCAAACGACGTGCAGCGACGACGTCACCGAAGCGATCTTCAAGACGCAGTTCGAGCACGGGCCAGGGTTGTGCGAACGTTGCGTCGTTGCTGAGCACACCCGACAGGTGCAACGCATCGTCGCGTCGCGGATGCGTCGTGAGTTCGTGATGCAGCAACGCGAATGCGTCCAGGTCGTAACGCGCAGCGATACCGAGCGGAATTCCGAGTGCATCGTAAGTCTTTGTAATGTAAGGGCCGAAATTGGATCCTTCAACGAGAGCCGCGCGGTTCATGTGCACGAGTTGCGCGGCGAGCGCGAGCATCGCGACGAGTGCGAGCAACACCCATGGCCAGCGTCTGCGTGGTGTCGTGTCGACGAGCAGGAACGGCGCCGGTGGTTCGCGCCACTGCTGTTCGACGTCTTCTTCTTCGTCCTCTTCGCTGTCTTCATCGCGGCGCAAAGGCGCCGCTCCTCCAACTTCTTCCTCGACCTCAAAGAAAAGATCGGCGTCGTCGGCCTCTTCGTTCCGCGATTCTTCGTAAGCAGCCGCAGCGTCGGGAAGCGACTCCTCGAACGTTGGCGCTGGAAAGGCAATCTCTTCGTGCAAACTCGACAGTGCATCGAACACATTGCCGCACCGACCACACCGCACTTGCCCACGCGCGGCATTCAACTGTTCGCGGGTGACCCGGAACAGGGTTTCGCATTCCGTGCAACGCGTATACATGAATAGAGTCTACCGCTTCGTGCCGCTGAGCCGAACCCAACCTTCGCGCTCGCGAAGTTTGACTAGCGGACACCAGGACGCGAACGCGGTGCGAACCTCGTCCGCCTGACGCTCGAGTAAACCGGATACCGCGACGAGTGCGCCCGGCGCGGTCATCGCTTCGAACCGCGGCGCCAGCATGATTAACGGCGCGGCCAGGATGTTCGCGACCAGCACATCGGCTTGGATTGGCGACTCTGCTGGGGATTGGTCCGCGGGAGCGGCGCTCTGCGCCGCGATGAGGTGCGCGACACCATTCCGCTCGGCATTCTCCTTGGTGGCCAGCACCGCCTGCGGATCGATATCCACTGCGAGCACCTCGGCCGCACCGAGCAGCGCCGCGGCGACCGCCAGAATGCCCGAGCCACAACCGTAGTCGACGACCCGCTTACCGTTGAGGTCGATACCATCGAGCCACGCGAGGCACAGCGCAGTCGTCGCGTGCGTGCCGGTCCCGAACGCGAGGCCCGGATCGAGCTTCAGATTAATCGCGTTTGGATCCGGTGCTTCATGCTCGCCTGGAATCACCCAGAGCCGCTCGCCGAACTGCATCGGGTGGAAATCCTTCAGCCACTCGCGCTCCCAAGTGCGGTCGTCGAGCGCGGTGAACTCATGCACGGGGAGCGGGTCAGGACCGAGCGCGTTCTCGAGCGTCGCACCGAGAATGGCTGCGTCCGCTTCGCCCGGGAACAGGCCGGTCATGCGCGTGGATGGCCACAGGGGGAGTTCTCCAGGCGGGGGCTCATAAATCGGATCGTCCCGCGCATCGTCCAGCGTGACTGCGAACGCGCCCGCGGCATGCAGCGCATCCTCGACAGGCGCCGGGTCGCGCCCATCGAGTTCGATGCGGAGCTGTAGCCAAGGCATTACTTGATGCCCAGCTTCTTTTCCAAGTAATGGATATCGGTTCCGCCGGCCAGGAACGCCGGGTCGCTGCAGATGTCCTGGTGCAACGCGATGTTGGTCTCGATGCCGTCGATGATAATTTCACCGAGCGCGGTGCGCATCCGGGCGAGCGCGCCGCTACGCGTGTCGCCGTGCGCGATCAGCTTGCCGATCATAGAGTCATAGTTCGGCGGCACGCGGTAGCCGCTGTAAATGTGGGAGTCGACGCGGATGCCGGGGCCGCCCGGCGCGTGGAATTGACGGATCACGCCGGGTGAAGGCATGAAGGTGCGCGCATTCTCCGCGTTCAGGCGACATTCGATTGCGTGACCGCGCCAAGCGATGTCTTTCTGCTTGAACGGCAGCGTCTCGCCGGCCGCGATTCGCAGCTGCTCCTTCACGATGTCGATACCGGTCACCATCTCGGTGACTGGGTGCTCGACCTGCACGCGGGTGTTCATCTCGATGAAGTAGAAGTTGCCATCTTGGAACAGGAACTCGAAGGTCCCCGCGCCGCGATAACCGATGCGCCGGCACGCGTCCGCGCACCGCTCGCCCATTTGCTTGCGTTGCTTTTCGCTGATGCCAGGCGCGGGCGCTTCTTCGACAACTTTCTGGTGGCGACGCTGCATCGAACAATCGCGCTCGCCGAGGTGCACGGCATTCCCGTGCGTGTCACACAGCACCTGGAACTCGATGTGGCGCGGATGGCCGAGGAACTTCTCCATATAGACCATCGGGTTGCCGAACGCGGACTGCGCTTCATTCTTTGTCAGCGACACCGCGTTAAGGAGCGCCGCTTCGGAATGCACCACGCGCATGCCGCGCCCGCCGCCGCCGCCTGCGGCCTTGATGATGACCGGGTAACCGACTTGGCGACCGAGTCGGATGATCTCGTCTGGATCGTCGCCGAGCGAGCCCTCGGAGCCTGGCACGCACGGTACGCCAGCCTTGATCATCGACTTCTTCGCGGCGACCTTGTCGCCCATGATCCGGATGGTCTCGGCGCGCGGCCCGATGAAAATGAAGCCGCTCTGCTCGACGCGTTCGGCGAAGTCCGCGTTCTCGGACAGGAATCCGTACCCGGGATGAATGGCCGTCGCGTCCGTGACCTCGGCGGCCGAGATGATGGACGGCATGTTCAGGTAACTTTCGCTGGATGGCGCGGGGCCGATGCACACGGCCTCGTCGGCGAGCAGCACGTGTTTCTGCTCGCGATCGGCCTGCGAGTACACCGCGACGGTTTTGATGCCGAGCTCGCGGCACGCGCGCAGGATGCGCAGCGCGATCTCGCCGCGGTTGGCTATGACGACTTTCTCAAGCATCGTTATTCGATCACGAACAGCGGCTGGCCGTACTCAACGGGTTCCGCGTTGTCGACCATGATGGCTTTGACGACGCCGCTCTTGTCGGCTTCGATCTGGTTCATCATCTTCATCGCCTCGATGATGCATAGCGTGTCGCCGACCTTCACGCTTTGGCCGACTTCGACGAAGTCCTTCGCGCCCGGCGACGGCGCGCGGTAGAAGGTGCCGACCATCGGCGAGGTCACGACGTGGCCCGCCGGCAGGTCGGACGCGGCGCCGATGTCACCCGCAAGCGCGGGCGACGGCGCCGAACCACCTCCGGACGCAGAAGGCGCGGGCATCGAAATGTGCTGCGGCTGCGCCATCATCATCGGCGCAGAGCCGCCGGTCGGCCAACGGCTGATGCGTACCGACTCCTCACCCTCGCTGATTTCGAGTTCGGCGATGCCGGATTCCTCGAGGAGCTCGATCAGCTTTTTGACTTTGCGGATATCCATCGTATTGCGGCCTCCAGGGCGAGTTCGTAGGACTGGGCGCCGAAGCCGGCGACCACACCGACCGCGAGGTCGGTAAATAGGGAGCGATGCCGGAACGGCTCGCGAGCATGTGGATTCGACAGATGGACTTCGATGAACGGCACACCCGATGTCGCCATCGCGTCGCGTAACGGCACGCTCGTATGCGTAAAGCCCGCCGGATTGAGTAGCACGAAGTCGGCATGATCGGCGCAAGTCTTCGCGCGTTGCACCAGTTCACGCTCCGAATCCGTTTGAAACGCCTCGAGCGCGATTCCGACGTCTTTCGCCTGGGTAGTGAGCCCCGCGACAATCGTCTCGAGCGTTGACGTGCCATAGACGGCCGGCTCTCGGGCGCCTAGCGCGTCGAGATTCGGACCGTTCAGAACAAGCACTTTACGCACAATTCGCCGCCGTTCGCTGCACAATCGGACCCACCGGGCTCCGGGCCGGTTATTCTGGCGCACCCTCGGCGTAATGTAAAACCGGCGTGAAAAATAGGCTGTCCGGCACCGGACCCATCCATTGCGGGCCGATTTTGATTGTCTTATTGTGAGCCCTGATTCGATTTAAGAAGGAATTTCTTCCCAATGGAAAGGATTCGCAGTCTCGCGGTGGTCGTTGCGCTCACCCTCTCTTCGGTCGCACTGGGCGGCGACT
>CAYODZ010000225.1:0-7934 GCA_964402835.1 uncultured Gammaproteobacteria bacterium
GCCGGGACCAAATGGAACTTCCTGAAGTTCCACCCCGGGCTGGTCGGCGGGCACTGCATCGGCGTCGATCCCTATTATCTGACCGCCAAGGCCGAGCAGCTCGGCTATCATCCCGAAGTGATCCTGTCCGGCCGGCGGGTCAACGACGGCATGGGTGCCTATGTCGCACAGCGCGTCGTCAAGCTCCTCGCGTCGAGCGATCTGCCGATCCGCAATTCGCGGATCGGGATCCTGGGCTTCACCTTCAAGGAAAATGTCCCGGACATTCGCAACTCCAAAGTGATCGACATCTACCAGGAGCTGCGTGACTTCGGAGTGACGCCGCTGGTTCACGACCCGCTCGCGGATCCGGAATCGGTACGCCGCACCTACGGTGTCGAGCTGGCCTCTCTGGATGAATTCAACGAGCTGGCGGTACTGATTTTCGCGGTTCCGCATGAGGCATATGAGGCATTGGGGGAGACATCGTTGAACGACATGATCGTCGCCAACGGCATCTTCGTGGACGTGAAATCGAAGCTCGATCCCGGTTCGCTGCGCGAAGACGTTCACTATTGGAGTCTATGAGCTTGGGCGCGGCGCGCCCGGCTAACTGCAGGACCAAATTGACCAAGCTTAGCATCACTCCGATCGGCACCTGCCGAATTCACACGCCGCTGAAGCGTGCGAGCTCACGCTATCCTGTCGAGCTCGACCTGCGGCGCAACTACGGCTTTGTCCACACCAGCAGCGAAGCGCTGCAACAGCTGCGCTTTCTGCAAGGCGACAAGCAGTTTCAGCCGCAAGTCGCACCGCTGGTGTTCCGCGAGGCGGATGTAGCGTCCTTGAAAGCGCAGAGCTGGGAACCGAGCGATCTTCACGTCGTCGAGATCAGTTCGGCAAAGCACATCACCAGCGGCGACGATGCCGTCCAGGGCAACTACGTCTCCCACCATTTTGCCGATTTCTTCGCCAGTGGCGAACGATCGCGGCTTTTCTGGGCGCTCGTCAAGAAGGGCCACCGCCGCGATCTGATCGAGTATCTTAAGGAGCAGCCGGCCTATCGCCTGTTGGCGCAGGACGACCGCGAACTGCTGGCCAGCCTGTCGATGCAGCAGCAATCGTTCAAGGCGATCAAGAGCGACATGGCGGAAATCGTCGAGAGAATCGGGAAAGACCGGCTGCTGTTCGTCACCCATGTCAACGCCATGACGTCCGATGGCGCGCTGATCCCGACCCGCGACCGGGTCATCCGGTGGGTCAAGCTGGCCGCCAATCAGCTCGAAGTCCCGGTTTTCGATCCGACTGAGGAAATGCAGGAGTTCGGGCAAGACAGGGCGCTGGAGGATGGCGGGCGCGACCTCACCCATTATACGCTCGCATTTTCCGATCGCCTGTACGATCGGCTCCATCAATCGCACATTGGCTCGCTGATCGGTGCCAGGGCCGGCTCGGGCGGGCTCGACGAGAGCGGTGAACAGGTCGCGATGCTGGCCGCACAGCTCGAGACAATGCTCGAGCATGGCGACTTCTTCGCGACCGCCAGGGAATTGCACGACGCGGTTGCGCGGGAGCCTGATGCCCTGCCGCTGATCGAAGTGCGCGGTCTGATCCGGTCCCGGATTGGCGATTATTCCGGCGCGTTGGAGGATCTGACGCGCCGAGGCGACGATATTGCTCTTTCGCAACCCATGCGCATCGGACTGCTCGAGGCGCTGAATGCGACCGGCGATCATCAGGGCGCGCTGAAAGTAGCCGAAAATCTTCTCGCCGATGAGTTCGAGACGGCGTCGATCTATCGCGTTGCGGCGAGCGCTGCCGAACGGCTCGAACAGAAGGATGCCGCGCTGTCCTATGCCAAGCAGGCGTTTCGAAAGGATCGGTCCGACCTTTCGACGGCGCTCAAGGCGCTCGTGCTGCTCACCGAACACGGCAGCGAAGCCGAAGTCGCGGAATGGCGCCGCGAACTTCTGGAAAATATCGGCAGTTCGTCGAGCGGCGCATTCGAAATCTGCATGTGGGCCATCAAGCACCGTGACGAGGACCTGTTCACCTCGGCGCTGCAGGCAGTGGCGGCCGTCGACAAGACCGGAACCATCGACCTGGTGGAAGAGGCGTTCACGGCAGAGATGTTCAAAGCAGTAGCCGACGCGATTCCGTTCCTGGCCAGAATTGGCCGTGTCGATCGGGGCATGGCGGACCGGAGGTCGGCGGTACTTCAAGGCGCGGCGGCAACGAGTACGCGCCTGTTCGAACAGGGCAGGGCGGCCGAAGCCCATTATCTTGCCCAGGGGCTTGTCGGATTACGCGATATCCCGAACAGCCAGATCGCGCGCAGTGAGCTGATGAATGAGATGCGGCCGCTCGTGCGTCGCATCATACTGCATTTTCGGTCCGCGATTCGCGACGCCCACCGCAATGGACAGGCTCAAAAAGTGCTGGAGCTTGGCGAGTCTGCCGGCGACGTCCTCCTCGAGGATCCAGATACGGCGGTCATCGTCGCCCGGGCGCTCCATTTGTCCGGCAGCGACGACGAAGCTTTGGCGCTGCTCAAGAAAGTGCAGGCGAAAGCGGGACCCAGCTACAATGTTCATCGGTGGGCTGGCCGCGTCGCTGCGAGGGCTGGCGACTATCAGACCGCGCTCGAAATGTATGGCAGCCTGGATGGCTTCGACGACGAACAGATCGAATCGGTCAAGGCCGAGGTGGAACGGTTCTTCGGCCGCGTCGAGCGACGGGCGCTCAAGCAGCTACGGGAGTTGGTCGACACCGGTCGCCATGACGATGCGCTGCGATTGGCAGATGCGATCGAGCGACATCTGGGGCCGCTCGAAAGGACCGGGCGCGAGCTGATCCGCATGCGCCGGTTCCTTCGCCTCCAGCTTCAGGAAATCGACCAGGGCGATGGCGAGATGGGAGATCGCGAGCCGATCCTTCGGAAGCTCGTTCGCACGAGCCCCGGAGACAAGAGCCCGTTGCGCCGACTGGCGCTCGAACTGATGCGCCAGTTCCGTTTCGCTGAAGCGGCCGAATATTGGGAACGACTGCACATTCTTGATCCCAGCAATGTGTCGGCCGACCGCAACCGTGTCCGCTGTGCAACACTTGCACAGCGGCGTGCCTCCGATTCGGGTATAGTAGACGGAACCTTGGGTTGACCTTGTTAGCTTTTGTAGCAATGCACCGCCGCCGAATGGGAAAATCCATCAAAATGAACTCATTTGTTCAGCCGCCCCAAACAGCCGTTGTCGATGAACTTGCGGATTTGACAGTAACGGAAATTAAATCCGATTTAAGCTCCGATGAGCTGCTTTCGGAACAACTGCGGCGATTGCAAGACATCAGCGATGAAGGCGCTTTCGACGAGCAATGGCAGGCGCTCGACGGCATCTTTCCTGATAATTCTGAGCTGTGGAAGATTCGCGTCCAGCGCCTGAACAGCCGCAAGGCTTATGATGAAGCCATCGATTTGATCGACGCGTTCGATTTCGGCGACGCGCCGGACGCGAACCAGCTGATGACGAAGGCGGAACTGCTTCACGAGGCGCGCGCTTATGAGCGCGCCGGCCAGCTATTCTCCGAACTGGTCGATAACTATCCCGATCGCCGGGATATCAGGACCATATACGCCAAGCGGTTATACTCGGAAGGTCAGCTCGTTCGGGCGCACAACCTTCTGGAGCCGGTCCACGATTGCTTCCCCGAAGGCACCCAGAGCCACGCGCTGGTCGAAAAGACGGCCAACCTGCTGGCATTGCTGACCAGGCTGGAAGGCGCGCCGCTTGCGGAAGACCAGGATGCCCGGATCGTCGCGATGAAGCACGCGATCCTGTGTTTTCGGAACCGCACCCCGCGATCCCGTTACACCGATGGGCTTGGCCGGCTCAGCCTGATTACCGGCAGTCTTGGTCCGGGCGGCGCCGAGCGGCAGCTTACCCGGCTTGCCATGGAGCTCGAGCGCGCCCGAAAGATGGATGGCGAACTTGGCGGGGTTCCCTTGCGTCACCCGGTCGAAGTGATCGTGCGCTCGCACGGACCCGAGAAACAGAACGACTTCTATCTTGCGGAACTCGAGGCGGCGGGCGTCGAGCTGCATCAGATCAATCTGTTCAAGCCGCTCGCGACCCGCGACCTCGGGATCGAAGATGAGGGGATTCTGGCGAGCCTCATCGACTATTTGCCGCCGAGCGTGAACTACGGCGTCAGGCGGCTGACCGCCCATCTGCGCCAATCCCGCACCGACACCGCGTCGATGTGGCAGGACGGCGCCTGCCTGTTCGCCGGTCTGGCCGCACTGATCGCCGGAGTGCCGCAGGTCCAGCTTGCGATCCGCGGCCTGCCGCCGAGCATGCGGCGCCACATGTATCGTCCCGAATATGAAGTGCTGTATCGGGCGATGGCCGAGGTTCCGGGCGTTACCTTCGTCAGCAACAGCCGTTCGGCGGCCAGCGCATATGCGGAGTGGCTGGACGTCTCGATCGATCGGTTCGCGATCATCTACAACGGCGTCGAGCCGATGAAGCCCGAGCCGTCGAGCGAGTGCGAGGCGCGCTGGCAGGCGTTCGTCGAGTCCACCGAAGATGCCAACCACACGGTTGGCGGGGTTTTCCGCTTCGATACCGACAAGCAGCCGCTTTTGTGGATCCGGTTCGCCGCTCGATACCTCAAGCGCCATCCTTGCGCCCGGATCGTGCTCGTCGGCGGTGGCCGCCTGCTGCCGAACGCGGAACAGCTTGCCGGGGAGCTCGGGATAGGCGACCGGATATTGTTCGTCGGCCGCTCGAGCCGGGTCGGCTACTGGATGTCGAAGATGGACGTCCTCGTCCTGCTTTCGCGCTACGAGGGATTGCCGAACGTCCTGATCGAAGCCCAATATATGGGTGTTCGGGTCGTCACGACGCCCGCTGGCGGAGCCGCGGAATGCCTGATCGACGGCGCCACCGGACACGTCCTCGAATGTGCCGAGAAGCCGGAACTCGAGCGGGTTGTCGAGCGCGCCCACGACCTCGTCCTGCGTTCGAACGACCGCCAGCTCTTCGCGCAAGGGGGAGCCGGCCGCAGCTTCCTCGACTCGCACTTCTCGATCCCGCGCATGCTCGAAGAGTTCGTGACTTGCACTGCTGGTCGTCTGGACGCAGAGGAGCAACGACAGGAAGAGGCCCCTCGCCGCCGTCGAGCCGCCTGAACGGGACAGTCAATGCGATGAGCGATTTCCGGCCCCACACAATTCTGGCGTCCCGGTTGATAAATCGAGCTGCCGCGGCCGTGATAATCGCTCTTGCAGCCGGCGGCTGCGTAATGCCGCGGGCGGTATCTTCCCTGTCCGACGTCCAGCAGGCCTCGGAGCAGGGGCAGATCATGCTGGTGCCGGTCACCGCCCAGTCGCTGCCGCCGCCGCCGGCCCCGACGCTGGCGGGCTTCCCCGCGGCGTTGACGAGCGCGGCCGAGTTCGACCACGACCAGCTTGGTCCCGGCGATCGGCTCAATATCCGTATCTGGGAAAGCGGTACGCAGTCCGTGTTCACGGGCGCCGGCGGCGGAACCGATCTCGGCGAGGTGACGGTTGACGAGTCCGGCAGGCTCTACCTTCCTTACGCCGGCGCCCTTCAGGTTACCGGAATGACGATCCCCGAGGTTCGCGCAGCCGTGGTTCAGCGCCTGCGCAAGGTCGTCCTCAATCCGCAGGTCGACATTCGAGCACTGGATCGCCGCAGCATGCTGGTGAGCGTCCAGGGCGATGCCACCAAGACCGGAACCTTCACCATCGAGCGCGGGCGGACGCGGCTCGGCTCGCTGCTTGCCGAAGTCGCCCCGAACCAGGAGAATCCGGAGATGCTCAACGTGACCGTTCGGCGCGACGGCGCCGCCGGCACCGCTCGATTGAGCGACATCTATCGCAACCCGGCCCTCGACATCGCGCTTCGTCCGGGTGATTCGGTGATCTTGAGCGAAGTCGTCGAGAACGTCACCGTGCTCGGCGCCGCCGGAGTTCAGGGTCAGGTCCGAATTCCCGAGCGCGACTTCAGCCTGATCGAAGCCATCGGCCAGGCACGCGGCCTCAGCGATGATGCCGCCGATCCGCGCGCAGTGTTCGTGCTTCGCGCGCAGGAGGTGCCGGCCGCGCCGCCGCTGGTCTATCAGTTCGACATGCGCCGACCGGACTCGATCGCGCTGGCAAGCCGGTTCATCATCCGCGACGACGACGCGATACTGATTTCCAACGCACCCTTCACGCAGACACGCAAGCTGCTCTCCGCCTTCGCGCAGTCGCTGAACACCATGCGGTCGGCGACGACGGTCGCCCCGTGATCCCGGGCGAGGCTGGCCGGCTGGGCGGCAGCCGGCGCCCGGACCTGTCGGAGCGAATCGTTGCCCATATCGACGTGGTCCTCGCGCTCGCCCGTCGCGAAATCCAGTCACGCTTCGGCCAGAATGCACTTGGCTATGCGTGGACCTATGTCACGCCGCTGGCGTGGGTGGCCGCCACCTATCTCGCTTTTTACCTCCTGCAGCGAAGGCCCGCGGTGTTCACCGACACCATCACTTTCATCATTTCCGGCCTGATCCCCTATGCGGCGTTCCGTTACGTGATCACCGCCATCGGCAGGTCGGCGGTTCAGGTTCGGGGGCTGCTGATCTTCCCGACGGTGACACAGGAACATGCGATCGTCACCGCGGCACTGGTCGAGTTTGCAAACATCTTCATCGTCTATGCGATCGTCGCGTTCGTAAACTACGCCGCGTTCGGCAACGGCGAATTGAATGACCCGCTCCATCTATTGGCCGGCGTTTCGCTCGCCTGGGGACTGGGCGTCAGCTACGCCTATTTCTTCACCATGCTTGCACGGATCAATGCGACCTTCATCGAGGTCAGCACGGTTTTGCTTCGTCCAACCTTCTTCGTGTCTGGCATCTTCTTCACCGCCAACGAGTTGCCGAACGCGCTGCTGGCGATCCTTAGCTGGAACCCGCTTCTCCACGCCGTCGAAGTGGCGAGGGACGGAATGCTGTTTCACTATGATTCGCGCGTGGCGTCGCCAGTGTATGTTCTGCTGTGGATTGCCGGACTGATGGCGTCGGGCTTTCTCGTCAGCCTTGCGCGGCGGACCTGATCCGATGTGGGGTTTCATCAACTGCACCCGCTACTTTCTGACATTCGGAGTGCCGAAAATTGTCCTGCACGAGGCCAATCTGATCGTCGGCACCCGCGAGAAAGTCGGTCTCTTGGTTCCCCCCGGAGAGGGCAAGTCGACGATCATCCGGATGCTCGCCGGAGTCGAGGAGCCCGACAGCGGCATCGTCCTTCGCGACGAAGGCGGCTGGCCGCTTGGCTACAGCGGCGCGTTCCGGGCCGAGCTCACCGGAGAGGAGAACATCCGCAAGACGGCGACCATCGTCGGCCTCGACGAGGACGAGTTTTCCGCCTTCTGCGCCGAATTCTCCGAATTGGGGCAGGCCTATTTTCAGCCGCTTAGAGATTATTCCGGACGAATGAGAGGGCGGCTGGCATTCGCTGCGAGCCTCGGAATTCCGGCCCGGACCTACCTCGCCGACGACAAGCTCAGTGCCGGTGACGAGCGCTTTCGCGAGAAGTGCGCAGCGGCGCTGAGTGAGCGGCTGCGAAGTTGCGGTTTGATTTTCGTCGCCAGCAATCCTCGCCCGATGGAAGCAAGCTGCGACCGCTATTGCGTGGTCAGTCGGGGCAAGATCATCGCCTGCGACGGTTACGAGCAGGCAAAGGAACTGTTCGCGTCCGATTCTTCGGGCTCCTTCGCGGATGACTTCGCCGATGAGGAACTCGCTTCCTTCGACCTCGCATGAGACTTTCTGGCGGGACAACGGACTGATAGGCAATGGTCATGGACAACGACGAGCGGATCAGGCGGTGGCGTGAGGCTCGCGAGGCACGGACGGCCTCGCAAGACGGCAAAGCCGAGCGCTTGAGCGACGACCCT
>CAYODZ010000226.1:0-24380 GCA_964402835.1 uncultured Gammaproteobacteria bacterium
TCGCTACCGCTTGTGATGAGCGACACGACGAAGCATTCGTCCTCGCGCATGCACTTGGCGACGAGGTCCAGATAGCGCGGCTCGAATACGCGGAGCGGCAACAGGCCATCCGGGTACAACACCGAGTTCAACGGCAACACCGGCAGCGTTTGCGCCGAAGGTGCCTCGTGAATCGAAGCGACAGCCTGATTGGTTCTTAACATAACTGCAATCTTAGCGGGCGATTCCGCTAAACACATCGGGAATACACTCTAGGGTGACGCCCCCCAGCGTGCGACCAACTGGTGCGCAATGCCCAGATGGTCCAGCGTCCGCGCAACGACGAAGTCCACAAGGTCCTCGACGCGCTGCGGCCGATTATAGAACCCAGGGTTCGCCGGCATGATCGTCACGCCGATGCGTGCAAGCGACAACATGTGCTCGAGGTGGATCGGAGAGAGCGGCATTTCGCGCACGACGAGAACCAACGGTCGGCGCTCCTTGATGATTACGTCGGCGGCTCGCTCGATCAGGCTACGACTTGCACCGGTTGCAACCGCCGCGAGCGTCGCGGTCGTGCACGGGCACACGGCCATCGCGTCCGGCGGATTCGACCCGCTCGCGACGGGTGCTGTCCACTGCTCCTTGCCGTAAACGACGAGTTGACCCTCATTTGCACCCGTGAACTCGCACAGTGTCCGCTCCATTTGCGGCGCGGACCCCGACAGCTTCAGGTCGGTCTCCATGTTGACGACGAGTTGTGCCGGTCCAGAGACCATCACTTGGACGTCGCGGCCGGCTTCAACCAAGCATTGAAGCAGGCGCAGTCCATACTGCGCACCCGACGCGCCCGTCAGCGCGACCGCAATCGGTTTCAATGTTTGCGTCATGCGCGCGCTCCAAGCGCCGCGAGCAACTTGTCGTGGATGCCGCCGAAGCCGCCGTTGCTCATGACGAGCACGTGGTCGCCGGCACGCAGCTCATTTGCCAGCAATGCGACGATGGCGTCGGGATCCGGCGCCGTTGTCGCGCGGTCGCCGAGCGGCGCGAGCGCACCCGCGGGATCCCAGCGGAATGTGGCTGGTGCGTGCATGACCACGCGGTCGGCTGAAGCCAACGCACCGGCGAGCGTGTCGCGATGGATTCCTGCTTTCATGGTGTTCGAACGCGGGTCGACGACCGCAACGATGCGGGCGTTGCCGACGGTACGGCGCAAGCCGTCGATCGTCGTTGCGATCGCCGTCGGGTGATGCGCGAAATCGTCCCAGACCGAAACCCCCGCGACCTCGCCGCGCAACTCCATCCGGCGTTTCACGCCTTGGAAACGCGATAGCGCGTCGGCGGAGACCTCAGGGGTGATGCCCGCGTGACGCGCCGCTGCAATCGCTGCGAGCGCGTTGCTGACCATGTGCAAGCCGCGATGATTCCACGCCACATCCGCTTTCGCCTTCCCCTCGAACGACACTTGAAACGCGCTTCCGTCATCCGCCTCCAATTGTGCCGTCCAGCCGCCGTCAACGCCGAACGGTTCGACGGGCGTCCAGCATCCTTGCTCGAGCACACGCGCAAGGTTCGCGTCCGCGCCGTTCGAAATGATTCGGCCATTGCCCGGCACGGTACGGACAAGGTGGTTGAACTGGCGCTCGATAGCCGCAAGGTCCGGGAACAAATCCGCGTGATCGAATTCGAGGTTGTTCAGGATGAGCGTTCGCGGCCGGTAATGGACGAATTTCGAACGCTTGTCGAAAAACGCGGTGTCGTACTCATCCGCTTCGATGACGAAGAACGGCGTGGAACCCGCGCGCGCGGACGCATCGAAATCACGCGGCACGCCGCCGATCAGGAATCCCGGATCCAGCCCCGCGCACTCGAGAATCCACGCGAGCATGGCGGTCGTCGTCGTCTTGCCGTGCGTGCCGGCGACCGCGAGTACCCAGCGGTCGACCAAGAAGTGATCCGCAAGCCATTGCGGGCCCGACGTATACCGCAAGCCCCGCTCAAGTACGTACTCGACCGCGGGGTTGCCACGCGGCAGCGCGTTTCCGATGACAACGACATCCGGCGCGGGGGTGAACTGTGCGATGTCCCAGCCGTCGAACAGCTGGATACCGAGCGCGTCGAGCTGCGTACTCATCGGTGGGTAGACGCCGGCATCGGCGCCCGTGACTTTGTGGCCAGCAGCGCGCGCGAGCGCGGCGATGCCGCCCATGAACGTACCGCAGATGCCAAGGATGTGAACGTGCATAAGGTCTGGCATCATAGCCCAGATGTTCGAATACGTAACCGACGCGGCCTCGCTGCAACGATTGTGCGAGCGCCTTGGCCGCTCGGATTGGCTCGGGCTCGACACCGAGTTCGTCCGCGAAAGCACTTTCTGGGCTCGCCTCTGCCTGCTGCAGGTGTCCGACCGCGATGGGACCATCGCCTGCGTCGACCCTCTCGCCGTGCCGCTCGACCCACTCCTCGCGCTAATCGCGCGACCAGGTGTCACGACCGTGTTTCATGCAGGCAGCCAGGACTTAGAACTCCTTCACCAGGTCGGCGATGCCCTGCCGAGCGCCGTATTCGACACCCAGGTCGCCGCCGCGTTGCTCGGTGACGATGACCAGATTGGCTACGCAGCTGCGGTGGAGGCACACCTCGGCGTGAAACTCGCGAAAGCACACACGCGGACCGACTGGTCGCGACGACCCTTGTCGGAATCGGAACTCGACTACGCGGCCGACGATGTCCGCCACCTTCCGGCGCTGTATCAGTCCTTACACGATGGTCTCGTCGCGAAAGGTCGCCTAGAGTGGGCGCAGGCCGAGTCGATGGTGTACGCGAACCCAGCCCGTTTCCAGATCGACGTGGACAGCGCGTGGACGCGCGTGAAAGGCGTGCGCGACCTTGACGGCACCGGCCACACCGCGTTGCGGATGCTCGCCGCTTGGCGCGAACGAACCGCGATGAAGAATGACCGCCCGCGTCGCTGGATCATCGGTGACGAGCAGCTCGTGACGCTCGCGCGCGAACGCCCTTCGGACACAGCCGGGATTGCGGCTGTCCCGGGCATGCCGGCAGCGGTGGTGCGCAAACATGCATCCGCGCTGGTCGGATTGCTGCGCGACGCGGAGCAGGCGCCCGCCTCAGAATACGCTGGGAAAATGCCGCTCGACCGCGCGATGCGCGGCCGACTCGATACGATGATGAAGCACGTCAGGGCCCGCGGCGTTGAGCTGTCGATCGCGCCCGCGATGCTCGCGACGCGTCGCGATTGCGAGGCGTTACTCCGAGGCGAACGCCCCGCCACGCTGTTCGACGCGTGGCGGCGCGATCTGATCGGTGATGAGCTCACCGCGCTCGCAGCCGGCGACTAACGCCGGCGCGATTTCTTCTTTGTCGCCTTTTTCTTTTTGGCGGCCAGCTTCTTCTTCGCTGCCGGCTTTTTCTTGGCAGCTGTTTTTTTCTTCTTCACCGCGGGCTTTTTCTTCTTCACCGCCGCTTTCTTTTTCTTCGCGACCGGCTTCTTGCGCGCCGCCGTTTTTTTCTTTTTAACTGCTGTTTTCTTTTTCTTGGCGACAGGCTTCTTCCGCGCCGCGGCCTTTTTCTTTTTGACCGCTGCCTTCTTCTTCGCGATAGGCTTCTTCTTTTTCACCGCCGCTTTTTTCTTCTTCACAACCGCCTTCTTTTTCTTGGCGGCTGGCTTTTTCTTCACGGCAGCCTTTTTCTTCGGCTTCGGCTTCGCCGCGGCCTTCTTCTTGGGCTTAGGCTTGGCTTTCGGCTTGGCTTTTGGCTTCGCCGCAGCCTTCGGCTTGGCCTTCTTCTCTTCAGCGGCTTTCGGCTTGGCTTTCTTCGCCGCGGCAGCGACGACGGCCTGGATGGCGTCGACGGCGCTGGTTGCTTTTGCTTTCTGCTTCCGCACCGCTTCGATGACCGAGACCATGCGGCGGAAGATTGTCTGGACTTCGCCGAGACCATCTACTTCCTGCAGCTTGCCCTGCTCATCGTAGTAGCCAATCAGCGGACGCGTCTGCGTGTCGTAGACGCGCAGCCGGTTCGAGATGGTTTCCTCGTTGTCGTCGGCACGGTGGTGCAGGCGGCCGCCGCACTTGTCGCACTGCCCATCCATCTTGGGCGGCGACGTAAACATGTTGTACAGCGTCCCGCAGCTCGTGCAGGTGCGGCGCCCGACCATCCGCTGCAAGAGGATGTCGAAATCGACGTCGATCAGCAGCGCAAGGTCCAGCGGCTGGCCCATACCGAGCAACATCTGGTCGAGCGCCTGGGCCTGGGCGATGTTCCGCGGGAAACCGTCGAGGATGAAACCGGCGCGCGCATCGCGCTCCCGCAGGCGCTCACGGATGATTCCGAGCACGATCTCGTCGGAAACGAGCTGCCCGGTATCCATCGCGGCTTTCGCCTGGAGGCCGAGCGGGGTCGACGCCTGGAGCGCGGCGCGCAGCAGATCCCCGGTCGAAACCTGTGGAATTCCATATTTTTCAACCAGCAGCTTGGCCTGAGTGCCTTTGCCGGACCCCGGCGCACCCAGTAGCACGATTCTCATTGATAGCCCCTTTTGCCCTAGTAGTGATAGGGAACGGCCAAGTTAACTGTCCGCCCTCGAACCGTCAACGAGGTGAGCGGGAATCATTTTTGGGCTATAGTGGCGCACCGGAGAAACTTCTAGAGAATCAATCACTTGAAAAAGAACGCCTTTTATGCTCAATCGGGCGGGGTCACCGCGGTCATCAACGCGTCGGCCGCCGGTGTCATCGAGACCTGCCGGAAGCACAAAGATCGGATCGGCAAGGTCTACGCGGGTCGGAACGGAATCATCGGCGCGTTGACCGAGGACCTGATCGACACCTCGAAAGACAGCGCGGCAGCGATTCGCGCGCTACGCCACACCCCGTCAGGCGCCTTCGGCTCGTGCCGCTTCAAGCTCAAGGGGCTCGACGAGAACCGCGCCGAGTACGAGCGCCTCGTGGACGTGTTCCGCGCGCACAACATCGGTTATTTCTTCTACAACGGTGGCGGCGACAGCGCCGACACTTGCCTCAAGGTCTCGCAACTCGCCGACAGCCTCGGCTTCCCCATCCAAGCCATCCACGTGCCCAAGACCGTGGACAACGATCTTCCGGTCACGGATACCTGCCCCGGCTTCGGCAGTGTCGCGAAGTACGTCGCAGTCTCGATTCGCGAAGCGGGCTTTGACGTCAAGTCCATGGCGAAGACGTCGACGAAGGTGTTCGTAATGGAAGTGATGGGCCGGCATGCGGGCTGGATCGCGGCCGCCGGTGGCCTCGCCGCTGAGAACGAAGGCGACGCACCGCACGTCATCCTTTTTCCCGAGGTCGAATTCGACGAGAAAAAATTCCTCGCTAAAGTCGACCGCGCGGTCAAGAAATTCGGCTACTGCGCCATCGTGGTGTCGGAAGGCGTGCGTAACGCCGACGGCAAGTTTCTCGCCGAGGCCGGCACGCGTGATGCGTTTGGTCACGCGCAACTCGGCGGTGTCGCCCCTGTCATTGCCGACCTCGTCAAGCGCGAGCTCGGCTACAAATATCACTGGGCGGTTGCCGACTACCTGCAGCGCGCGGCGCGCCACATCGCGTCGAAGACGGACGTCGAGCAGGCATATGCCGTCGGTAAGGCTGCGGTCGACCTCGCGCTGAAGGGCAAGAACTCCGTGATGGTCACGATCGAGCGCAAGTCCGACAAGCCGTACAAGTGGACGACCGGCAGCGTTGCGCTCGACAAGGTCGCGAACCACGAGAAATTCATGCCGAAGAACTTCATCACGCGCGACGGTTTCCACATCACGGCCGCGTGCCAACGCTACCTCGCGCCGCTGATCAAGGGTGAGGACTACCCGCCGTACAAAGACGGTCTGCCGCAATACGTGACCCTGAAGAACGTCGCGGTAGCCAAGAAGCTGCCGCCGTTCAAACTCAAATGAGCTAAGCTTCCAAGGGTTTTCGACTCTTTGGGGGTGTCGTCATGGCTGCAATCATCTCGCTGTGGCTGCCGATTCTGGTGTCGGCGGTTTTTGTGTTCATCGTGAGCTCGGTCATCCACATGCTGCTCGGTTATCACAAGCACGACTGGGCGCCGCTGGCCGACGAGGACGCGTTCCGCCGCGCCGTGCGGCCGCTCGCGATTCCACCCGGGGATTATTCGGTCCCGCGCTGCACGTCGATGAAGGATATGGGCACGCCTGAGTATCAGGCGAAACTCAATGAGGGCCCGGTGCTGATGATGACCGTGCTGCCGAACCGCGCGCACGCGCTGGGCAAGCCGCTGTTCCTTTGGTTCCTGCACAGCGTGCTCGTGGGTGTGTTCGTCGCGTTCGTGACCGGCAACACCATCGCGGTAGGCGCGGAATACACAGAAGTGTTCTGCATCGCCGCTGCCGTCGCGTTCGCGGCCTATGGGCTCGCTGAGATTCCGTTCTCCATCTGGTTCTCGCGGAGCTGGGCGACGACGGCGCGCAATTTGTTCGACGCGCTGCTGTTCGCGTTGGTGACGGCGGGCACGTTCGGCTGGCTCTGGCCCGGCGCCTGATTCAAGGCTGCTGCAGGTCTGACGGGAGTCGCGGCGACCCGAGTAGTTCAGAGAACGCACGCCAGCGTTCGGCCTCGCTGTCACCGTGCGCCTCTATATAGGCTTCGACCTGATCGCGGCCCAGGTTGTAATTGATGACGTAACCGCGATACGTGTCGAAGAAGTCCACGCGCTGGGCGGCGCGCTCCGGCGAAGATAGCGAGTACTTGACCAGCCACTCGCTCGCCTGGTCGCGCGTCCAGTCGCCGTTGAGATAGCGGCGAGCCGCTTCGTTGCCCGCGTCGTCGAGTTCCGCGAGCGCTTCGCGGACCGCGCGGTAGCGCGCCGCGTTCGCGGTATCGATGCCGGCGATCGGCATCAGCACCTGCTCCTCGAATGCGTAGCGCGTATCGTCGGGGAAAGCCATGTCGATACCGTAGTTCGCGCTCCCCTCTGCAATCAGCGATTGCGGACTGAACAGCGCGTACACGGTGAACTCGACCCAGCCGCGTGACACGGCCAGTTCGCGCTCCAGTAGGACGTTGTAGGTGTGATGCCCCGGATAACCCTCGTGGCACCCGAGGTCGACCGCACGGTCGATGAAAATCGGCAGGTCCGTGTTGACCTGAATCAAGCTGTACGAATCGCCTTGGTACCAGTTGTAGCCGCTCCAGGGCTTGTCGGTCACGAACTCAAGCGTGAATCGTTCGCTGTCCGGGAGATCGACATGCTGCACGGTGCGCGCGCGACATTCGTCGATGGCGCGGTCGAACACCGCCTGCAGTCGCTCGGGCGGAATCACGAACTCGCGGCGTAGCGCCTCGACGCGCGCGGCGAGCGGACCGTCGCCCGGCACGAGCTCCTCGATGGTTGCGAGTGCGCGGTCATAGGCTTCGGTGTCGGGCGCGGGCGCGACCGCGTCATACAGTCGCTCGGTTTCCTCGTCGAAGCTCAGCGTCTCACCGAGCAACATGCCGATACGTGCGGCGGCGGCCGCGAGTTGCTTGTCCAGATATCGATGCCGCATCTGGACCATCTCGTCTTCGCCGGCGTCGAGCGCGGCGAGCTCACCGCGCAGCAGCAGCGCGGCTTCGCGCAGCTCTACGAGCGTGCGTGCGTCGTCTGCAGCGGCGGCCTTCAGTTCATCGGGGCCGTAATACGCGTCGACAAAGTTGGGATCGTGGTCACCGGTAGCCAGAACCAGCGCGACATAGTCGCGCGCGACGGCATCGACATCGCGCGGTGCGTGACCGGGCGTACAGGACACGCAAACAAGCGCGACGACTACGACAAAAAGCGGAATGGTGCGGTGCATGACCGCAAGTCTATACCGCGAATGCGCCCGTTTGCACCGATACGTCGACCGAGGGCGGCCCACCAAGGCGGAGAACGCGATGCGAGCCGTTGACAGGGATGATGGCGATTTTTGCGACCCGCTCGTAGCCCATGCGATACACCGACCTCAACGATGCCACGTTCGCGCGGTCGACGAAGGACACGAGCCCCCTGAAACCGCGGTGATCGACTTCGTCCAGCGCACGCGACATTCCAATCGCATGCAGGCGCTTGCCGCGAAATTCGGGGATCGTATAGCCCTTGTACATATAGGTGTACGACGCATCGAAGTGAAACGTCAGGCCATCGAAAATCTCGGTCGGTCGATTCGAGTACCAGCCATAACTCGCAATTTTTCCGCCGCAAGTAATTGCGTAACAAAGGTCGCCCCGGGAAAACGCGTCGCGAACGAAGTCGGGCGACATTTCGAGTTCAGGGTGGGCGGTGACATACGGGAGCAGCTGCGCCTCATCAACGAACCCCGCGTCGAACTCCGGCTGCAGCTCGAGGTAGCACGGCTCAAGCCGGTCGCGCGTGATCGACACGATCTGGAGCACTCGTAAATTCATCGTGCGGGCAGCCGCGGCGAGGCCCAGTGAAACTGCCGCTTCCCAGGCGCCTGCACGCCGGACCAATTCCGTCACTTTCGCGAGCTTTGACATGGCTTTACATTGCGCGGAGCGCGCCACGTGAAAAAGCAGGCAAATGCCTGAATCGTGCGTCAGCGGAGCCCGAGCACCTCCGGTCCCTGCTCGAAAACGACATCGACCGGAATCCCGGCCTCGTTGAGCCGCGCGAGGTCGTCGGTCAGCGATGACCGGATGACGCCGTGTGACTCGAGCAATGCCCCGACGCCTGCGTAATCGCCGTCGCCCTGGAGCGTTAGGATGCGCGCCGCGAGCGCCTCGACAGCCGCGGTCATCCGCACGAAGTCGACGCGATAACGACCGTCCTCGCCCCGCGCGAAGGCGCCCTGCTCCTCAAAAAAATTGAACTGAATCATGTTCGCACGCCCGTGTGCGCTCGACGCGCCGAACCGGACCGACCGGAAGAGACCGGCCATGAAAGTCACATAGTGGTCGAGCAGCTCGCCTTCTTGAATTTCGCCGCGGCCAAACAGCTGCGTGATCATGTACAAGCCAAGCACGTCCGCTTTCGCCTCCTCGAGCGCCCCGGCGTGCTCACGCAACGCCTCGCGCACCGTACCGCGGTCGTTGATCGTGTTCTTGATACCGAGACCGTGCGCGACCTCATGAAACATGACGTTCGAGAAAAATGCATTGAACGTAATGTGGTCCTGCAGGTCCTCGGCCACGAGTTCGTCCGCGATTGGCACGAGAATCTCATCGAACTTCGCGCGCATCGAGTTTCGGAGCTGCAGGCGGCGCGTACCCTTCTCGAGCTGTACCTGCTCATCGTTCGGCAGGTTGATTGCAATGGTTTTGGAGCCGGCATTCGAGTCGCCGGCGTAGTACACGGCGTCGTAGGCATTCAGGTCAGCGTCGGAGCCGGGCGTTTCCGTCTTGTACGCGTCGGGCACCGGCAATCCACGCTGCAATTCAGGCAGGAACTGTGCGAACCGCGCAAGGCGCTCGGACCACGACAGGTCCTTGACCAGCACAAATGCCTCGAAGGCTGCCCGGCTGCCGAATAGCCGGTCCTCGTAAGTCTCGATGGGGCCAAACACCAGCTCAAGCCGATTGTCCTTCATATCCAACCAGGCCCGGTCGGATGCTTGATACTCACCCGTCAGCAGCGCATCCGCGCGCAACCCAAGGTAGCGCGCGAACGCATCGTCCTCGGACAACGCCGCTGCGTCGCGCAACAAGCCCGCAGCCGCTTCGAGCTGAGCGCGGTGTGCGACTGCATAAGGCACCAGCATCAACGCGCCGTCCGCATCGCGACGCACGTACGAATACTGCCCATCCTTCTCGGGCTCATTCCAGGCCTCGAATTCTTCGCGGGTGATGTCACGCGGATAGAAGTTCGCGCCCAATGGCTTCTCGCCGACCCCCTCGACGAACGGCCGGTTGCCGTCAAGTCGATCCCAGGGTCCGTAATTGATTTCCGCGAACCGCCGTGTCGCGGCGTCGTTGATGGATTCAAGGAGCGCGTCGCGGTCGCCATATGCCTGGTACCAAAACAATTCATCCATGATGCGTGCCGCACGGATCAGCAGCGAGACGATTTCCCGTTCCTCAGCGGACAACGCGCCCATATCCGCCGTGAGTCGCACGGTCGCGTATTGCTCGACCCGTGCATTCGATTCGTTGGCCTCCGTAGCCTTCGCAGATTCGGCGACCGGCTCCGTCCGTTCACACGCGGACAGCGCAGCGCAGCAGGCGACAGCAATAACAGCGGAATGGATACGCATCATCGGGCTCCGGGGCTGAGAATGGATTGCAGGGTCATTGTCGTACAATCCGGGCACCATGCGCCAGAACCTGTTTTCAATCAACGCACTCGTGCTGACGGGCTTCTTGCTGGTCGCGTTGCCGCTCGTTATCGCGTTGTGGACGACGCACACGCGCATGGGCGAGCTCGCGATGACCACGAGTGCCGCCTTTGAACGGGGCGTCGCGGCGGCAAGGGATACGCAGTTGCTCATGGAGCAATTGCCGCAATTCGAGCGCAATGTGCGCCAGTATCGCGTGGTACCCGACCCAACCTATCGCGCGCTCGCGCGAGAACGCCACGGCCGGCTACTGCATGTGCTCACCGAGCTCGAGGTACAGCTCGGCCGGCCGTCCGACCAAGCGGGGGCGCTTCGCACTGGGCTCGCGTTGGTTGTCGCCCAGCTCGATTCAGCGCCCGAGGCGCTCGACCTCGACGCGTTTGGGGCGTTGAACGATGCAGCGCAGACGCTGGCGAACGAGGTCAACGCGCAGGTCGATGCCGCGGTCGCCGACACGCTGCAAAGCGTCGCCGACACGCGACGATCGCTGCTGCTCCGCGCGTCCGCGTTGGTGCCTTTGGCGCTCGGCTTTGGCATCCTGTTCGCGCTGTTGATCACGCGTCCGATTCGTGGGCTTGGCGCTGCAATCCGGCAGCTTGGCGGCGGCAACCTCGGCGAGCCCGTGCGTGTGCGCGGCGCCGCCGACGTGCAGACCCTCGGCCGCCACCTTGAGTGGTTGCGCGTCCAGCTCGCTGAAGTTGAGAGCGAGAAAGCACGCTTCCTGCGCCACGTATCGCACGAACTCAAGACCCCGCTCGCAAACATCCGCGAGGGTTCGGAACTGCTGCTCGACGGTAGCACCGGGCCATTGACCGAGGCGCAAGCCGAGGTTGCGACAATCCTCCGCGATAACGGCGTCACGCTGCAAAAGAGCATCGAGAACCTGCTCAATTACAATGCGTGGCAGGACAAGGGTATACGGGTGATGCGCACGCTCACCGATATGGATACCATGGTCGCGCGCGTCTTCGCCTCGCACCAGCTCGCGTTGCAACGAGAGCAGATTGAGCCGGTTGCCGAGGTAGGCTGCGGCAAATTGTGGGTAGATGCCGAGAAGGTCGAAATCCTGCTCGACAACCTTGTCTCGAACGCAATCAAGTTCTCGCCGCGTGGCGGAACGATTCGTGTGGTTGTCACTGGCCGAAAGCGCGATGCGGTCATCGAGGTAAAGGACGACGGACCCGGCGTACCACCGGAAGAAGAGCACCGTGTGTTCGACGCGTTCTTTCAGGGCAGCCGCCCACAACGCGGACATGTAAAAGGAACCGGCATCGGCCTGTCCGTCGTACGCGAAAGCGCACGAATGCACGGCGGCAAGGCCGAGATTGTCAGGGGGGAACACGATGGCGGACATTTTCGCGTCACGCTCGCCAATGCGCGCGACCGCTAGCCTGCTGCTCGCTGCGGCCCTCGCCGGCTGCACGCTCATGCCTGCGCGCGACGCGGGCTCGCCGGTCGCCACGCCAGAAACCGCGTCATCGATGGACGAACTCCTGTCGGTACTCCACATGTTTATCGCGGCCACGCCTGAACAGCGCTCGGCCATATACCTCGACACGGTCAGCGCGCTCGCGGCCGAGCCGAGTGCGCCTAACCGCTTACGGCTTGCCCTGCTGCAAGGTTGGCCGGGCCACGCGAACAGCCGGCCGAGCAATGCCCTGCGGCTCACGGACGCGGTGATGGACGATGCGTCGCTCGACGAGGGTATGCACGATCTCGCGCGTGTACTTCGCTTCTGGATTGCATCGCATCAGGTCGACCAGCGGCGGCAGCGCGACCTCAATGAACGCATCGCAGACCTTGAATCGCGTATCGCAGAGCTGCAACGCCAATTGCATGAACTAACCGAAATCGAACGTGCAATCGAGCCGAGGCCATGAGCGCGCGCATCGTACTTGTTGACGACGACCCCGGCCTGCTGAAGCTTCTCAGCCTGCGGCTGGAGGGCGCCGGTTACACCGTCGAGGCCGTCGCCAGCGGCGCTGCCGCGCTATCGGCGATCGCCCGCGAGCGCCCCGACTTGATGATCACCGACCTGCGCATGGAAGCCATGGACGGAATGGAGTTGCTCCGGGAGGTCAGCGCGCGGATGCCCGGACTGCCCGTCATCCTGTTGACCGCACACGGGACGATTCCGGATGCCGTTGCCGCGACGCAGCGCGGTGCATTTGGGTTCCTGACCAAACCGATCGACAAGGCACAACTGCTCGACCAGGTTCGGCGTGCGTTGGAAATTTCTGCGCCCGCGGCGGGCGATGCGCCGTCCGGCGTGGTCACTCGCAACGCGCACATGGCCGAGCTGGTCGCCCAGGCGCGCGTCATCGCTAACGGCGAAGCGAGCGTGTTGCTATGTGGTGAGAGTGGTACCGGTAAGGAAGTCCTTGCTCGCGCCATTCACGCGTGGAGCCCTCGGCGTGACGGCCCCTTCGTCGGCATCAACTGCTCCGCGATTCCGTCTGAACTCATGGAGGCCGAATTGTTCGGCTATGAGAAAGGCGCGTTCACGGGCGCGACGCGCAGCCATCCTGGGCTGTTTCAGAGCGCATCGGGCGGGACGGTATTCCTCGACGAAATCGGCGATATGCCGGTACAGCTACAGGCAAAACTGTTGCGCGTCATCGAGGAACGGCGGGTACGCCCTGTCGGGGGGCTGTGCGATGCGCCGCTCGATATCCGTCTCGTGTCGGCGACCCATCGCGATCTCAAAGAGGCCATCGAGACCGGCGCATTCCGCGAAGACCTGTATTACCGCATCAACGTCGTGACGTTGGACATCCCACCGTTACGCGAGCGCCGCGAGGACATCGTGGTGCTGGTGCAGCACATGCTCGCGGATTTCGGCGCACACAATCCGGACGCACGTCGCGTCTACGCCCCGGAAGCGATGGAGCTGATGGTCAGCGCGGATTGGCCGGGCAACATTCGCCAACTGCGCAATGTGGTCGAGCAGACGCTGACGCTCGCAACCGGCCCCGTAATCTCCGCCGCGCTCGTGGCACGCGCACTCGGCAGCGGCGATTACCGCGTGCCGAGCTTTGCCGAGGCGCGCGACGAATTCACCAGGCAGTACCTCGTACAGTTGTTGCATATCACCGACGGAAAAGTCGCCCAAGCGGCGCAGATCGCCCAGCGAAACCGCACCGAGTTCTACAAACTGTTGGCGCGCTACGAGATAGACCTCGACGCGTACCAGCACGACGGGGAATCTGACTAGGCTGGCACGCCTCTTGCAACATCATTCACGAACCAACTCGTAATGGAAGGAGTGTGGCCGTGGATGAACAGGAAACCTTAGCGTCAAAGGTTTTGCCGCTGTTACTCGCGATAGCGATGATTGCTGCCCCCGCGATTGTTTTCGCGGTTTGAGCGCGACCGTCGCCACGCGGCGACAAGCGATCACGCCACCAATCAGTAAGTTACGGCTTGGGTTCGCCGGAGTGTCGCCACCGGGCGACATCTGAACGAAAGGTCCGGCAGTCCGCGCTGTGGAGCCCGTGTCTCCGGAGCAGGATAGTGGGGCTAGGTCCGAACGGATTCGGACCTAGCCCCACCTTTTTTTTACGAGGCGAGCATCGGCGCGATGACGAGCGATACGATCGCCATCACGTTGATGAGAATGTTCATCGACGGGCCCGAGGTGTCCTTCAGCGGATCACCAACCGTGTCACCGACCACGTTGGCCTTATGCGTCTCGGAACCTTTTCCGCCGAAGTTGCCCTTCTCGACGTGCTTCTTCGCGTTGTCCCACGCACCGCCGGCGTTCGCCATCGTGAGCGCGAGCAGGACACAGCCGAGTAGCGCGCCGCCGAGCATGCCGCCGAGGGCCTCGGCACCAATGCCGAAGCCAACGACGACCGGGCCGAGCACCGCGAGCGAGGCCGGCAGAATCATGCGGCGAAGCGCGGCGCGCGTCGCGATATCAACGCACCGCACGGTGTCAGGCTTACCGGTTCCCTCGAGCAGACCCGGAATCTCGCGGAACTGACGGCGAATCTCCTTGATCATCTCGAACGCGGCATCGCCGACGGCCGTCATCGTGATCGCCGCGACGAGGAACGGGAAGATGCCACCGATGAACATACCGACCAATACATCGGGGTCGTTGATCTGTAGCGAGAAACCCGGAATCCGGTGCGAGACTTCAGCGATGTACGCGGTAATGATCGCAAGTGCGGCGAGTGCCGCTGCACCAATCGCGAAGCCCTTGCCGATGGCCGCTGTCGTGTTGCCGAGCTCATCCAGCGAGTCGGTAATCTTGCGCGTCTCGGGACCAAGGCCGCCCATTTCCGCGATGCCGCCCGCGTTGTCCGCGACCGGGCCGTAGGCGTCGATGGCCATCGTGATGCCGACGGTCGCGAGCATACCGACTGCCGCGATACCGACACCGTACAGGCCACTGAGCTTCGCGGTGATGAAGATGATTGCCGAGATCGTGAGCATCGGAACAACCACCGACTGCATGCCGGTCGCGAGGCCCGAGATGATGACCGTTGCCGGGCCGGTTTCACCCGATGCCGCAATCTTGCGGACCGGCGCGCCGGACGTGTAGTACTCGGTCGTGAGGCCGATGATGATGCCGCCGACTGCGCCCGCGACGACTGACCACCAGACGTTCGCGTCGAGGCCGAGGCCGGTGACGACGAAATACGCCGCGGCGATGAAAATGACCGTCGTGCTCATCGTCCCCACGCGCAACGCGACGGCCGGTTCACGGCTCGACGCAAGCTTCACGAACAGAACGCCGAGGATCGAGCAAACCAGACCGGTCGACGACATCAGCAGCGGCAGCGACATCGCCGCAGCGCGCATATCGTCGGTCACCGTGGTGCCGCCGAGCAGGGTCATCGTCGACGCAATCGCGATCGTCGCGATCATCGCGCCGCAGTACGACTCGAAAATGTCCGAGCCCATGCCCGCGACGTCGCCGACGTTGTCGCCGACGTTGTCCGCAATCACGCCTGGGTTACGCGGGTCATCCTCGGGGATACCAGCTTCGATCTTGCCGACGAGGTCCGCACCAACGTCGGCGCTCTTGGTAAAGATTCCGCCGCCAACGCGCGAGAACAGCGCGACGACCGACGCGCCAACGCCGAATCCGTGAATTTTCTCAGCGGTGTCGGGGTCGGTGCCGAAGAACCAATACAACAGGCCGAGGCCGAGCAGGCCCATCGACGCGAGCACGAGGCCCATCACCGAACCGCCGAAGAACGCGACGGTCAATGCCTCAGCGGCACCCTTCGTGTTCGCAGCAACGGTCGTGCGCACGTTCGCTTTGGTTGCCGCGTACATGCCAATCCAGCCAGCTGCGGCCGAAGCGAGCGCGCCGACAGCAGCAGCGACCGCGGTCATCCAACCGAGTGGCGACAGCCACATCGCGACGATGATGACGGCGAGGAAAATCGCCATGATGCTGTATTCGCGACGCATGAACGTCATTGCGCCGAGATGAATCTGTTCCGCGATCTCGGCCACGAGGCCGGTGCCGGCGGGGTACGCCTTGATCATGCGGTAGACGATGAATGCGGCGACCAAACCGACCACACCCAGGGCGGGCGGGACCATTTGCAGGTTATCCATTGAAATCTCTCTCTAATCCGGGGGAGTTCGTCAGCGGCGGGATTGTACACTATCGCCCTATCGTTATGGGACTGCACCACGACCATCATCCGGCCCCGAACCACGCAAATTCCCGCGTGCTGCTACTCGCGTTCGTTCTGACGGGCACCTATGCGGCCGTCGAGGCCTTGGTCGGCTGGCTCTCCGGGTCCTTGGCGCTGCTTGCAGACGCCGCTCACATGGTCTCAGACACGGTGGCCCTAGGGCTCGCAGCGACTGCCGCCGCGCTCGCGCGCCGACCAGCGACAGCCCGCTATTCGTATGGACTCGGTCGGGCCGAGGTGGTCGCCGCGACCTTCAATGCCACGCTGTTGCTCGTCATCGTCGCCGGCATTGCCTGGGCTGCATTCGACCGCCTACGGGACCCCGTTCCCGTCGCCGGCGGCGCGGTGCTCGCGGTCGCAACGGCCGGCTTGCTGCTGAATCTGGGGCTCGCATGGCTGCTCTCGCGCGGCGAACAAACGCTCAATATCCGCGCGGCGATGTTGAATGTGGTCGGCGATGCGCTCGGCTCGGTGGCGGCCATCACGAGCGGCGTGGTGATACTCGCGACAGGCTGGACGCCAATCGATCCAATTCTGTCGCTGTTCATCGCCGCGCTGATCGTTATCGCGAGCATTCGTCTGCTACGCGAGGCGTTGGCCGTCGTCATGGAGGCGGTGCCACGCGATATAGAGCTCCCCGCGGTCGAGCGCGCGATTGCCGGTGTCGAAGGGGTACGGCAGGTGCATGACCTTCATGTGTGGCAGGTGGCGACCGGAGACCCGATTCTCACCGCGCATCTCGCCGTCGACTCACTCGCCGCGTGGCCGAAGGTGCACGAAGCGGTGCTTCGATTGTTGCGCTCGGAGTACAACATCACGCGGGTGACGCTGCAGCCGGAAGTGGCCATCTGATTCATCGCGGCGCAAGGGCGCCCGCTAAGAATCAAACCGGCTTGTAGATTTCCGCGCCGGTTGCGACGAACTCTTTCGCTTTCTCGGCCATGCCCTTCGCCGCGTACTCGCGCACTTCCTGCGTGATTTTCATCGAGCAGAAGTGCGGACCGCACATCGAGCAGAAATGCGCGACCTTCGCCGACTCTTTCGGTAACGTCGCGTCGTGGAATTCACGCGCGCGCTCCGGGTCGAGCGATAGATTGAACTGGTCGTCCCAGCGGAATTCGAAACGCGCTTTTGACAACGCGTTGTCTCGAACTTGCGCACCGGGAAAGCCCTTCGCGAGGTCAGCTGCATGGGCGGCGACCTTGTAAGTGACGATGCCCTCGCGCACGTCATGCTTGTCCGGCAACCCGAGATGCTCCTTCGGCGTCACGTAACACAGCATCGCGGTGCCATACCATCCAATCTGCGCCGCACCGATCGCGGAGGTGATGTGGTCGTAACCGGGCGCGATGTCAGTCGTGAGCGGACCCAATGTATAGAACGGCGCCTCGAAACAATGCTTGAGCTCTTCGTCCATGTTCTCGCGAATGAGGTGCATCGGTACGTGACCCGGGCCCTCGATCATGACCTGGCAGTCCTGTTCCCAAGCGACTTTCGTGAGCTCACCAAGCGTGCGGAGTTCCGAGAATTGCGCTTCATCGTTCGCGTCCGCAATCGAGCCGGGACGTAGGCCATCGCCGAGCGAGAACGAGACATCGTACGCACGCATGATTTCGCAGATGTCCGCGAACCGCTCGTACAAGAAGCTCTCGCGGTGATGCGCGAGGCACCACTTCGCCATGATCGAGCCGCCGCGCGAGACGATGCCGGTCATCCGATTTGCGGTCATCGGTACGAACGGCAGCCTGACGCCCGCATGGATGGTGAAGTAATCGACACCCTGCTCGGCCTGCTCGACGAGCGTGTCTCGGAAGAGTTCCCAGGTCAGGTCTTCGGCCTTGCCGCCGACTTTCTCCAGCGCCTGGTAGATCGGCACGGTGCCAATCGGCACCGGCGAATTGCGGATAATCCACTCGCGGGTCTCATGGATGTTCTTCCCGGTGGACAGGTCCATCACCGTATCCGCGCCCCAGCGAATCGCCCAGACGAGCTTCTCGACTTCCTCGGCGATCGATGAGGTGACCGCGGAATTGCCGATGTTGCCGTTGATCTTCACGCGGAAGTTGCGGCCGATGACCATCGGCTCGAGCTCGGGATGACGGATGTTCGCCGGAATGATCGCGCGGCCTGCGGCGACTTCGTCGCGCACAAACTCCGGCGTGATTTCTTCTGGAATCACGGCGCCGAACGGCTGGCCGCGGTGCTGCATCAACAAACCGGCCGCCGCGTACGAGTCACGCATTTCCTGAAGCCGGTTGTTCTCGCGGATTGCGACGTATTCCATTTCCGGCGTGATTTCGCCGCGGCGCGCGTAATGCATTTGCGTCACGGTGCCCGCGCGACCCGCCAGCCACGATGCCCGGACGGGCGGAAGCCCCTTCTCAAGGTCGATCGTTGCCTTAGGATCCGTGTACGGCCCAGACGGGTCGTACATCGTGATGGGCGGGTTGTCGCCCCCCTGTAAGACGGCGCGCATCGGCACGCGAATGTCGGGTCGACTGCCGACGGCCCAGATGCGGCTCGACGCGGGGAACGGACGCCGCGCGGATTCGGACAATTCAGCGGCCTGGCGGCTCAGTTCTTCGGACTTTGCGCTCATGGCGGCAAAGGATACCACCGGGTAGAATCATCGCCGTGAAAAACGATACCGCATTCTCCAGACAGCAGATGATCGAGCAGCAGTTGCGCGCGTGGGAGGTGTTCGACCCGCGCGTGCTGTGTGCATTCGACGAACTCCCGCGCGAGCGATTCGTCCCCGAACGTTTCCAGAACCTCGCGTTCGCTGACACGCCGATTCCGCTCGCACACGGGGAGGCGATGATGGCACCCAGCGTCGAAGGACGCCTGTTGCAGGCGCTTGAGCTCAAGCCATCCGACCGCGTGCTTGAAATCGGCACCGGCAGCGGCTGGCTGACCGCATTGCTCGCCACACTCGCCGCCGAGGTTTACAGCATCGACATCAACGCCGAATTCATTGACGGCGCGCGAACACGGCTCGCGGCGGCGGGGGTGACCAACGTCACGCTCGAGCACCGCGACGCGCTCGCGCTGGATGGCGAGGTACGGCGCTTCGATGCAATCGCGGTCACGGGCTCGCTGCCCGTGTATGTACCGCTTTTCGAGACGCTATTGAACCCAGGCGGGCGCCTGTTCGCCATCGTCGGAGAACCGCCAGCGATGGACGCACGGATCATTCTGGGCGACGGCAAAGGCGCGCCGCTGCATCGAAGCCTGTTTGAAACAAGCGTGCCGCCGCTCCACGGCTTCGCGCACCCGACCCGCTTCGCGCTGTGATGCGTGAGGTCACCGCCGTAGCGCTGTCGGAACGCCTGCGTGCAGAGAATCCGCCGATGCTGCTCGACGTTAGAGAGCTCTGGGAGCTCGAAGCCGCGCGGATTGACGGCGCCATGCATGTGCCGATGAATGAAGTGCCCGCGGCGCTCGGCGCGCTGCCGAAAGATCGCGAAATCGTGGTGGTGTGCCATCACGGCGGGCGCAGTTTCACCGTCGCGATGCTGCTCGAGCGCGCGGGGCTCCACGCAACGAACCTGGCGGGTGGCATCGATGCGTGGAGTCGCGACGTCGACCCCACCGTGCCGGCGTACTGACCCGCTTTCGCCGTGGGCGTCCCGATATCGATACAACGCGAGATATCGAAACTACAAATCAATCAAAGTGTTATCGCTCGGGTGCATCGTGGAACGGAACTTGCTCGTACAGTTCGGTCGACTATTGCGACCTCGAATGTTGCGGTGTTATAGTACACCGCAACACCCCTCTGACAGCAACACGGTGACGAACGGATGAACATGATTCGCTTTTCTGGACTGGCCCTCGCGGGCGCCTTATTCGCCCTGCCCGCCCAGTCCGCCGACCTCTGGGACGTTTACCAGGCCGCACTCGACAACGATCCCGTCATTCGCGAGGCCCTTGCGAACCGGAACGCCCAGCGCGAAGCGCGTCCTCAGGCACGTGCACTCTTGCTGCCTGACATCGGCCTGAGCGGCTCGCGATCCGACAGCACCACCGATGGCACGCAGATCGGCCTCGGCGCCGGCGGCGAAGTCGAATTGGTCGACTTCAGCTCCGAAGCCGAAACCACGCGTTACTCGCTGGGTTTAAACCAGACCATTTTCCGCTGGGACCGCTGGGTGAACCTGCGCCAGGCAGGCGATCGGGTCGCGCGCGCTGAAATCGATTTCGAGGCCGCCCGCCAACAGCTCATCGTGCGTGTCGCCGAGCGGTACTTCGACGTACTCGCCGCCCAGGACAACCTCGCTTTCGCCGAAGCGAACAAGGAAGCGATCTCGCGCCAGCTCGACCAAGCGACCCGCCGCTTCGAAGTGGGCTTGATCGCGATTACCGACGTTCAGGAAGCACAGGCCGGCTTCGACCTCGCAGTCGCCGACGAAATCAACGCACGTCGCCAGCTGGCAAGCGCACGCGAACTCCTGCGGGAAGTGACCGGCACGCATTTCACCGACCTCGCGGGTCCCGGCGCTGAACTCCCGCTGATTCGCCCTGAGCCCGCGAATGAAGACGCATGGGTCCAGCGTGCGTTGCAGGACAACCTCGCTTTGAATGCGCAACGCCTAACGGCCGAAATCGCGGACAAGGAAGTCAGCCGCCAGCGAGCGGGCCATCTGCCGACGCTCGACCTCATCGCGAACCGGGCCCGCAATGAGAGCACCGGCGCCACGCCGTTCGACACGAGCGATACCGAGTCGACGTCCGTCTCGCTTCAATTCAACATGCCAATCTTCTCGGGCGGCGGCACGCGTTCACTCGTTCGCCAGGCCGCGTATCAGCACGAGGCGGCAAAAGCCGTACTCGAACGCGAAGCCCGCGCGACCGAACGGACGGCGCGCGATGCATTTCTAGGCGTACAAAGTGAAATTAGCCGCGTCAGCGCGCTGCGCCAGGCGCTGCAGTCGAACAATACGGCGTTGCAGGCGACCGAAGCCGGCTTCGAAGTCGGCACGCGTACAACCGTTGACGTACTGAACGCCCGCAGCACCGCGTTCCGCGCGCGCAATGACCTCGCACGCAGCCGTTACGATTATTTGCTGAACACCTTACGTCTGCAGCAGGCAATCGGCGCATTGAGTGAAGCCGACGTACAGCAGATCAACGGGATGCTTGAGGACTAACGCAGGATCCCTTCTACCAGATGCATCACGCGCGCGACCGCGCCGCGATTCTGCTCCAGTACTACGCGTGCGGCGGCACCCCGCCGCACGCGTAGTGCATCATCCGATAGAAAGCCGCTGACCGACGCGCCAAGCGCAGTCGCGTCAGGTACCGTCTCAATCGCCCCGGCATCCTCGAACAACGCATGCATGGCGGCCACGCTATCGATGTGTGGTCCGCAAAGCAGTGGCACGCCGAACGCAGCGGGCTCCAACAAGTTGTGGCCACCGACGGGTACGAGTGTGCCGCCAACGAATGCGGCATCTGCAATGCCGTAGAACGCAGCGAGTTCGCCGAGCGTATCGAGCAAATACACCTGGGGTGCGTCGATGGGATTGCGCGAACTTCGCCGTACGAGTTTGAACCCTGAGCGCTCGACCAGCGCCGCGACCGCGTCTGCGCGACCCGGGTGCCTTGGGGCGAGCACGAGCAGCGCTTCTGGATGCGCCTTGAGTACGGCGCGATGTGCTTCAAGCACGGGCGCTTCCTCGCCGTCATGTGTGCTCGCCGCGATCCAAACCGGGCGTGCCCCGGCCACCTGCGAACGCAAGCGTTCCGCACGCGCAAGGAGTCCGTCTGGCAGCTCGAAATCAAATTTCAGGTTGCCGCCGACTGTGACCCGAGTCGGGTCGGCGCCGAGCGACAGTAGACGATCGGCGTCGGCGTCCGTCTGAACGGTGATAACGTCGGGTATCGCAAGCGTGCGGGCAATCAACTTTGGCCAGCGCTTATATGAGCGGACTGCATCGTCGGTAATGCGCGCGCTGGCCATCAACAGCGGGACACGCGTGAGCGCGCACTCCGCGAACAAGTTTGGCCATAACTCCGTTTCGACGATGACGGCGATGCGGGGTCGCAAGCGCTCTAGAAAGCGCGTGACAGCGCCTGGGAAGTCGAACGGCAACAGCGCACACTCGACGCCGTTCGGGACACCGCGTAGCGCGTGCTCACGACCGGTCGGTGTAAATGCGGTCACCGTAAGCGCGTGGTCGGGATACCGCATGCGAAGTGATTCGACCAGCGGCATCGCCGCCTGGACTTCTCCGACGGACGCCGCGTGCACCCAGATTCCGCGCCGCGCGCGGACTTGCGTGAGCCCGATTCGGTCGCGCCATCCGCGCCGCCATTGTGGACGGAACAGGAGAAAGATAACGATCCCCGGGAGTGCGACATACCAAGCGAGCGAGTACAACCAGCGCATATGGCAGAAATCATACTATGATGCCGCCGGTGAGTGAGCCAACTTCATTCCCGTGGCGTCGATTCATCGCACCTCGATTTTGGGGTGTCTGGCTCGCGCTCGCGTTGCTGCGACTCTCGGTCGCGCTGCCTTATCGTGCCCAGCTCATCCTTGGGCGGATTATTGGATGGTTTGGCTATTGGCTGCTCCCATCGCGCCGCCGGATCGCACGCGTGAACCTCGACCTGTGTTTCCCGGAGCTCGGCGCCGATGCCCGGGCAGCGCTCACGCGTGAACATTTCGAGGCGCTGGGCATCGGTTTGGTCGAAGCGGCCGTGTGCTGGTGGGGCGATGCGCGCATCCTGGAAGGACGGGTTGTCGTCGAGGGTCTACAGCACCTTGAGGAAGCGCAACGGGACGGCACCCCGGTCATCCTGCTCAGCGCGCATTTCACGACGCTGGAAATCGGCGGCCGACTGCTCGGCCTGTTCGCACCATTCCATCTAATGTATCGCCGCAACGACAACCCGCTGCTTGAGGAGGTCGTGCGCCGGAACCGGATGCGCCATTTCGAACGCGCGATTCCTCGTGACGACGTGAAGGATATGTTGCGTAGCCTGCGGGACGGCCACCCGGTCTGGTATGCGCCCGACCAGAATTATCGCGGCAAGTACAGCGCGCCGGTTCCGTTTTTCGGCCACCCGGTTCCGACGAATACCGCAACAACCCGGCTCGCGCGCATTAGCGGGGCGCGCGTCATTCCGTTCTTTGTGTATCGCCGTCCAGGTCTGGCCGGCTACCGACTGAAAATCGATCAACCGCTGGCCGGATTTCCAACGGACGACCCGTTTGCGGACACCTTGCGCATCAACGACTTACTCGAACGTCAAATTCGTATCGCGCCCGAGCAGTACCTCTGGATTCATCGCCGGTTCAAGACGCCGCGCGACAGCGACACCGACCCGTATCAAGCCGCGTTGTAGCCCTCAAGCAGGGCGCGCCAACCCTCACGCGTGTAATACAACGCACGGCCCGTCGCATGCACTTTCTCGAGTGAGCGCTTCAAGCGTGCGAGGTTCGCACGCGCGCGACGTCGGTTCGGCGCACCGCGATGACCGCGGTCAAAATCGATAATGAAGGGGCGGGCTGCGCCGTCGAGCAATACGTTGTGCGCATTCAGGTCCGCATGCCAGACACCAGCGCGGTGGAACGCACTCAGCGTCTCACCGATTCGTTTCCACGTTTCCATGGGGACTTCAGACGTGCCGAGCACGGAGACCAGTGAGTGCGTGCCGTGCAACCACTCCGTCAAGAGTTCGGCGCGATACCAGAACGCGGTACGCACAACACGCGCAGCGAGTGGGCGCGGGACCGGTAAACCCTCTTGGTGGAGTGCGCGCATCAGGCGGAACTCGCGAAACGCGCGCGTACGCTCGATGCCCGTCCAGAGGTAGGCGTTACGGATGAGGTACCTGACCATTCCACCGCGCCGATACGGCCGCAGCGCCGCGACGACGTCGTTCACGCACACACGCCACGCGCCGCCGCGACCGGCGCCGACGATCGGCTCGGGCGCCTCCGCCTCGCGGTGGTCGAACGGAATGTCGTCGGGATGCGCGATGCGCTCGGCGTCGTACAGGATGTAGCAGTTGTCGTCGCGGATGATGCCGGGGTTCAAAAGCGGGCGCTCAATCCTTGAGGAAGTATTCGGCGCCGCAGTACATGCACTTCGCGGTACCGGTCACCGAGATGGGCAAATACACTCGCGGGTGGGAATTCCACAGCGTCGAATCCGGCATCGGACAGTGCAGCGGCAAGTCGGCGCGGGTGACTTCGTACCGGCGCTGGCTGTTAGGTGTGGTCTTTTCCGCGGATTTCATGGCGCGATTATAGCGCCGAACCGCTCGGTCCACAGCGCCTGCACGAACGCGCGCTCGTCCGCGAACTCGGCCTCCGGCACCCGGGCGGCCTCGCCCTTGAGTCCAAGTCGATGGACACGCTCGCGCAGCGTGCGGTACGCATCTGCGAGCCGGCGACCGGTGTCGTCGCCGAGCAC
>CAYODZ010000227.1:0-10209 GCA_964402835.1 uncultured Gammaproteobacteria bacterium
TGGCCGTGCGCACGCGTAGCGGTGAAGACCTCGGCAGCCTGTCGCAGCAGGCATTCGCTGAGCGACTCGCCGCCGAGATCGCGAGCCACGGCCTTAACGTTTCAGGAGGAGCTTAAGTATCGCTGCGGAAAAACAAGTAAGACGCAATGACATGATCACTGTGTCGCAAGTAAGAGTAATCGGTGCCGATGGCGATAACGTAGGCGTGATGCCCACGCGGGAGGCGATGCAACTCGCCCAAGACGCGGGGCTCGATTTGGTGGAGGTGTCGCCGATGGCGGCACCGCCGGTGGTCCGGGTGATGGACTACGGCAAATACGTGTTCGAGCAAAAAAAGAAGCAGCAAGTTGCGAAGGGCAAGCAGAAACAGATTCAGATTAAGGAAGTGAAGTTCAGACCAGGGACGGAAGAGGGGGACTACCAGGTAAAACTGCGCAACCTGGTACGGTTCCTCACGGAGGGCGACAAGGCCAAGGTGACGTTACGTTTCCGCGGCCGAGAGATGATGCATCAGGACCTCGGACGAAAGCTTCTGCAACGTGTAGAAGTGGACCTCGCGGAATTGGCCATCGTCGAACAACACCCGCGCCTGGAAGGGCGTCAGATGGTCATGGTGTTGAGCCCCAAGAAAAAATAAGAAGTCCGGCAGCGTGGTATTCACGCAGTGCCGACGCGCATCACAAATAGCGGAGTAATTAAGATGTCGAAGTTGAAGACCAATCGCGGAGCCGCCAAACGGTTCAAAGCGACCAAGAACGGATTCAAGCGGGGGTCATCGCACCGCCGCCACATCCTGACCAAGAAAAGCACCAAGCGTAAGCGTCAGCTGCGCGCGCCGAGCATGATCGCGAAGAGCGACGTGAAATCGGTTCGCCAGATGATGCCGCACGCGTAAGCCGGAGGAACCGACATGGCACGAGTAAAACGTGGTGTGATCGCCGGCGCGCGACACAAGAAAATCCTGAAAAAAGCGAAGGGCTACTACGGCGCCCGCAGCCGCGTCTATCGCGTCGCGAAACAGGCGGTCATCAAGGCCGGCCAGTATGCGTACCGCGACCGTCGCGTGAAGAAGCGCGAATTCCGCGCCCTGTGGATTGCCCGCATCAATGCGGGTGCGCGCGAGAACGGCCTGTCGTACAGCCGCATGATGAACGGCCTGAAGTTGGCCGGCATCGAGGTTGACCGCAAGGTTCTCGCGGACATCGCGGTGTTCGACAAGCCCGGCTTCGCCGCGCTCGCCGAACAGGCGAAGGCGAACCTGCCGGCCTGACCCCGCGCGGTCGTTTGTTTGATCGAAGGGGGAAAGGACCGGTTCCTTTCCCCCTTTTTTGTTTTGGGGGCCAAGAATAAGTGGACACTGTCGATAGCCTGACCGAGAAGGCCATCGCGGCGATTGATGCCGCGGATGACGCGGCGTCGCTCGATGCCGTGCGCGTTCAGTATCTCGGCAAGAAGGGCGCGTTGACCGAGCGCATGAAGCAGCTCGGCAAGCTGTCGGCCGACGAGCGCCCGGCCGCCGGTCAGGCGATTAACGACGCGAAGGCCCGCGTACAGCACGCATTGAACGCGCGCGGCGATGAACTCGCGCGGGCCGCGATGGCGGAAAAGCTCGCGGCGGAAACCATCGACGTCACCGCGGACGGGCGAGGCGAGCGGGTCGGCGGCTACCATCCGGTCGCGCGCACGCTCGATCGGATTGTGCGCCTGTTCGAGACCGCGGGCTTCGCCGTCGCCGAAGGGCCCGAAGTCGAAGACGAATTCCACAACTTCACGGCGCTGAACATCCCCGAGCACCATCCCGCGCGCGCAATGCACGACACGTTCTATTTCGAGGACGGCCGTGTGCTGCGAACCCACACGTCGCCGGTACAGATCCGCGCGATGCAGGGCGGCAATGCGCCGATCCGCATCATCGCGCCGGGGCGCGTCTACCGCTGCGACTCCGACGTCACGCACACGCCGATGTTCCACCAGGTCGAAGGGCTCGTCGTCGACGAGGGCATCAGCATGGCGGACCTGAAGGGCACGCTCGAGCGCTTCATGCGCCAGTTCTTCGAGCGCGACGACTTGCCAGTAATGTTCCGACCGTCGTATTTCCCGTTCACCGAACCGTCGGCCGAAGTCGATGTGCAGTGCGTGCACTGCAGCGGCGACGGCTGCCGCGTGTGCAAGGACACCGGCTGGCTCGAAGTGCTCGGCTGCGGCATGGTGCATCCGGCGGTGCTCGAGGGCGTTGGCATCGACAGCGAGCGCTATACCGGCTACGCGTTCGGCATGGGCGTCGAGCGTTTCGCGATGCTGCGCTACGGCGTCGCGGACCTACGCTATTTCTTCGAAAACGACCTGCGTTTCCTGGGGCAGTTCCGATGAAACTCAGCGCGAACTGGTTACGCAGCTTTACGAACCCGAAGGTCGACAACGCGGAACTCGCGCGTCGGCTGACGATGGCAGGCCTCATGGTCGACGCGCTGTCGCCGGCTGGACCGCCACTCACCGGCATCGTTGCGGGGCGTATCGTGAAATGCACGCCCCATCCGGATGCCGACAAACTCAATGTGTGCGAAGTCGACACCGGCGGCGCGCGCCACACGATTGTCTGCGGCGCGTCGAACGCGCGTGTGGATCTTGTCGCGCCGGTTGCACTGCCGGGGACGACGCTGCCCAACGGTACGACGATCGAAGCGGCCGAGCTGCGCGGCGTGCGTTCGAACGGCATGTTGTGCTCGGGCCGTGAGCTCGAACTCTCCGACGACCACGAGGGCTTGCTCGAGCTGCCATCGGATACGGCACCGGGTGCCGCTGTCGCCGAGGTCCTTTCGCTCGCCGACGAGGTATTCGAGTTCGACCTCACGCCGAACCGCGGCGACTGCCTCAGCGCACTCGGTATTGCGCGCGACGTGGCCGCGCTGTTCGAGTTGCCGAAACCCGCGATCGATGCATCTGCCGTCAGTGCAACGCACAAAGACACCCTGAAAGTCACCATCGACGACAACGCGGATTGCAGCGTGTATTGCGGCCGCATCGTGCGCGGCGTCGATGCGATGCGCGCGAGTCCGATGTGGTTGCAAGAACGGTTGCGCCGCAGCGGCATCCGCCCCCGCGGCGCCGCGGTCGACATCGCCGCGTACGTGATGCTCGAGACGGGGCAGCCGCTCCATATGTTCGACCTCGCTAAACTCGACGGCGGCATTCGCGTACGCCGCGCGAAGAACAAGGAAGCACTCACGCTGCTCGACGGCACCGAGGTCGTACTGGACGACCGGGTGTTGGTCATTGCAGATCAGAAGCAGGCGGTCGCCATGGCGGGCGTGATGGGCGGCGCGGACTCGGCGGTCGGCGAGGGCACGCGCGACGTGTTTATCGAGAGCGCGGGTTTCGCACAAATGACCATCGCAGGTCGCGCGCGTCGCTTCGGATTGCACACGGACGCCTCGCACCGCTACGAGCGTGGTGTCGATCCGGCGCTTGCGCCGACAGCGCTCGAACGCGCGACCGCATTGCTGATGGAAGTCGCCGGCGGCGAACCCGGTCCCGTCACCAACGCAGGTAAAGCGGCCGCGACCTATCGCGATGCCGCGATTGACCTCCGTCGGTCGCGCATTGCGCGCCTGCTCGGAACCGACATCGACGACAAGGCGGTTGCTGCGATGCTCGGCCGCCTGCAATTCGAGGCGACCGACACGAAAGACGGTTGGCGCGTCCGCGTTCCATCGTTCCGGTTCGACCTCGAGATCGAAGCGGATCTGATCGAGGAGGTCGCGCGGCTCTATGGGTACGACCGGATCCCGGTTGGGGCCGCGTCGATGCCGATGACGATGCAGGCCGCACCGGAGTCTCGAGTGCCCGACGCGGCGCTGACCAGCGCACTTGTCCACCGCGGGTTCCAACAAGTCATTACGTACAGCTTCGTGGATCCGGCTTTGCAGACGCGGCTGGGCCTATCGGCCGGCGCGCTACCCCTCGCGAACCCGATCTCGAGCGATCTCGGGGCCATGCGGAGCAGCCTCTGGCCGGGGCTCCTCGGCTGCCTTGCGTACAACGCGAAACGGCAACAAGCCCGGGTCCGTATCTTCGAGCTTGGTCTTAGATTTATAGTTCAAGACAAGGAATTACAACAAGAAAAAGTCATCGCCGGTCTCATATGGGGCGACCGTCAGCCGCTGCAGTGGGGCGCCCAGGCGACGCCGGTCGACTTCTATGACCTGAAAGCCGATTGCCTGGCGCTGATCGGACGTGGCCGCGCTGTGACGTTCGAAGCGGCCGAACACCCGTCCCTGCACCCGGGTCAGGCCGCGCGGGTGTTGCTCGACGGCACGTCGGTCGGGTGGATCGGGACGCTGCATCCGCAGCACGCCGCGGCGATGGATCTCGCGCGGACACCCATTTTGTTCGAGCTTTCCGTTGCGCCGATTGCCGTCCGCGAGACCCCGCGGGGCCTCGCCGTCTCTCGATTCCCGGGCTTGCGCCGCGACTTGGCGCTCGTGGTGCCCGAGCCGGTCACGATTGGGGCGCTGCTCGCCGCGGTCGACCAGGTGGCGCCCGAGTGGCTGCAGGAACGCTTCGTGTTTGATATTTACCGCGGCAAAGGGGTAGAAGCGGGTCGAAAAAGTATCGCTTTAGGGTTGATTTTACAGGAAACTTCGCGCACTCTTACCGACGGGGAGGCCGACGCATTCGTGCAGCGGCTCGTCGCCCACCTAGGCGACTCGGTGCGCGCAACGCTACGGGATTGATTGGATGGCACTGACGAAGGCAGACATGGCTGAAACGCTGTTCCACGAGCTGGGGCTCAACAAGCGTGAGGCCAAAGAACTCGTGGACCTGTTTTTCGAGGAGATCCGCGCGGCGCTGGAAGACGGCGAGCAGGTGAAATTGTCGGGTTTCGGCAACTTCGACCTGCGCGACAAGAACCAGCGCCCGGGTCGTAACCCCAAGACGGGTGAGGAAATCCCGATAACCGCCCGCCGTGTGGTGACTTTCCGCCCCGGGCAGAAGCTGAAATCAAAGGTCGAGGCCTATGCTGGAACCGGGCAATAACGACGAACTGCCGCCGATTCCGGGCAAGCGCTACTTCACCATCGGTGAGGTGAGTGACTTGTGCGGCGTGAAGCCGCACGTTCTGCGTTATTGGGAACAGGAATTCCCACAGCTCAAGCCCGTGAAGCGCCGCGGCAATCGCCGTTACTACCAGCGCCACGACGTGCTCGTCATCCGTCAGATTCGCAGCCTGCTGTACGATCAAGGCTTCACGATCGGCGGGGCGCGCCAGCGCCTTTCGAGCACCGACGCGAAAGAAGACGTCAATCAAAGCCAGCAAATCGTTCGGCAAGTCCGCAACGAACTCGAAGACCTGCTCGAACTCCTGCGCCGCTAACCGGTACAATTCACAATTCAATCGGGGCGTAGCGCAGCCTGGTAGCGCACCTGCCTGGGGGGCAGGTGGTCGCAGGTTCAAATCCTGCCGTCCCGACCATTCTCCTCCGGCTGTGCGGCATCGCACAGACCGTGTCTCCTTGGCGTAGCATGGTGGCGACTGCCACTCTCCCTAGGAGCCTCAAATGAAATCAAGCATCACACGGCTCGTCGCAACCGCCGTCATTCTGACCTTCGTGCTCGGCTCTATCCCGTTCGCACCGGCCCACGCGGGCATGATTCAGACCGCTGACGTATTCGACGATCGCGCGCGTATCCACGCGGTACTCGACCGCGACGACGTACGCGCTCAGCTCGAACAACACGGCGTGTCGCTCGCAGACGCGAAAGCCCGCGTCGCCGCGCTCAGCGACAGCGAAGCCCGTCAAATGGCGGATCAACTCGAGAACATGCCTGCAGGCGCCGCTGATGTCGTTGGCGTGCTGTTCACGATTTTCGTGATTCTGCTCGTGACCGATCTACTCGGCTTGACCCACGTATTTCCGTTCACGCGGCGTTAATGAAGATAGCGGGCGCGCTCACAGCGCTCCTGCTGCTTAATGGTTGTGCGACGGCGCCGGACCTGCGCGAACTGCGCAGCGCTTCGGCGCCGTCTCACGCTTTGCTCGACGCGGTTCCGTTTCACCCCCAGTCCGAGTATCAATGCGGTCCCGCAGCGCTCGCGATGGCGTTGCAGGCGAGCGGTGCCGACGCATCCGTCGATGCGCTGATACCGCAAGTTTTCCTGCCTGGGCGCGAGGGCAGCGTGCAGCCTGAAATGATGGCGGCGCCGCGCCGCCACGATCGAGTGAGCTATCCGGTTGGCGGCGAACTCACCAATTTGCTCGAGCAGGTCGATGCTGGCCATCCGGTCGTCGTGCTGCAGAATTTATCGTTGCCGATTTATCCGCTGTGGCATTACGCGGTCGTCGTCGGCTATGACCTCGACGCAGGCGACCTCATCTTGCATAGCGGCACTGAAGCTCGTCGGCGAATCCCGGTCGGGACCTTCGACAAAACATGGGCCCGCGGTAAACGATGGGCCATGGTCGCGCTGCCACCAGAAACGCTCCCGGTCGGCATCGGTGAACTCGCGGCACTCGCCGCAATCCACGATTTCGAACGCGTTGCTGGCACCGCGTCTGCGCTGCCGGCTTGGATTGCTGCCACCGAACGGTGGCCAAACGTCGCGAACGGCTGGTTCGCCCGCGGCAATGCCCATTACGCCGAGGCGGACCGCGACGCGGCGCATGCGGCGTTCACGGCGGCTGTCCAGGTGGACCCGGGCCACGCGCCCGCATGGATTAACTTGGGCACGCTATATGAGGAGCTCGGTCAATCGGAACGCGCGGGCCGCGCCTACGCGCATGCGGCCGCCATCGACGGCCCGTGGCAGTCGAAGGCACGCGACGCGCTTGCGCGTTTGCGTACAGACCCAGCGACCGCACCGCTCAAATAATTGAGCGGTGATTCGACTGATGACCCTCAGCGTGGCGCTGTTGCTCGGCGCGTGCGCGTCCGGCCCCGACCTGCGCGGACTCCGCGCGGCCAACGAACCGCTGCACGCACACCTCCACGCAGTTCCGTTTCATGCGCACGCGGTAGCGCCCGGTGGCGCGGAATCGCTCGCCATGGCGCTGCAGGCAGGCGGCCTCACGGTATCCCCGGATCGGCTCGGCGCCGCGACTGATGACGAGATGCTGGCGACACCCTACCGGCACGGGTTCGTCAGCTACCCTGCGGGTGGCAGCCTAACCGCGCTCCTCCTCGAAATCGATGCGGGTCACCCAGTCATCGTGCGACAAACGCTTCCCGAGCGCGCATTTTTGGTGGTCGTGGGTTACGACCTTGAACGCAATGAATTGATTGTGCATCTACCGACTGCGCGCGCGTCCCGCATCTCGATTGCGCGCTTCGACCGAGACTGGGCGCGAAGCGACCGATGGGCGATGGTGGCGTTGCCGCCTGACACCGTGCCGGTCGCCGTGTCGCCGCGGGTTGCGCTGACCGCCATCCACGCGTTCGAGCAAGCGGTTGGCGAGCTGGATGCACTGCCAGCGTGGATTGCTGCGACCGAGGCCTGGCCAGAGCAAGCGATCGCCTGGTTCGCACGCGGCAACGCGCATGCCGCGGGCGGAGAATTTGTGGATGCGCGGAATGCGTTCCTCGCTGCGGTCGCTCGAGCGCCGGATCTTGAACCCGCGTGGATCGAACTCGGACTGCTGTACTCGCACCTGGGCGAGCGGGGCAACGCGCTCGCCGCACTCCAGGCGGCAATGATGCTCGGCGGCCCCTGGCAGGCCGAAGCCAAGGCCGCATTCGATGAGGTCTCGGAGCACAGCCCGCTGATTTAGGGGTGAATATGCAGCCAGATTGGTTGTATTATTCATTCGTACACGATAGAATCCATCGGATGCTTCCCCCCGATTACGAGCCGTTGATTCACGCGCTCAGGCGTGTTGTACGCGCGCTCGACAAGAGTTCGCGGCGTTTACTCATCGACCACGGCCTGACTGGCCCGCAGCGCACGGTGCTGCGCGTGCTCGCCGCCAAGCCCGGGGCCTCCTCGGGTGCGCTCGCTCAGGCGGCCGGCGTCGGCCAAGCGACCGTGACCGACATCCTCGATCGACTCGTCGCCCGCGGGCTGGTGTCGCGCGTGCGCAGCGAGACCGACCGCCGGTGCGTGGAGCTCGCATTGACCCCGGCTGCAGAGCAGCTGCTGCAGTCGTCGCCGGTGCCATTGCCACCGGCCTTCGTCAATCGCTACACCGCGCTCGCAGTCGACGAGCGGCAACGGTTGGTCGAGAGTGTTGAATGGCTGGCGGAACTCATGGACAGAGACGAAGAGGTGACCGATGTGCGGCATAGCGGGTGAACTGAGATTCGACGGACGGGCAGCGGATGCTGACGCAGTCGCGCGGATGATGTGCCCGATGCAGCGACGCGGTCCGGACGGCGTCGGCTTGTTCCAGCAGGGCACACGTGCGTTCGGCCACCAGCGCCTCAAGATCATGGACCTCACAGAGCGCGCCCAACAGCCGATGTTTGATGCTGGGCTCGGCCTCGGCATCGTGTACAACGGCGCGATCTACAACCATCACGAATTGCGCACCGAGCTCGAGGGCCACGGCTACACCTTCTTCTCGACCGGCGACACCGAAGTGATCCTGAAGGCCTGGCACCACTGGGGCGACCGCTGCGTCGACCACTTCCACGGCATGTTCGCGTTTGCGCTGTGGGAGCGGGACACGGGGCGCACGCACCTTGTCCGGGACCGGCTCGGCATTAAGCCGCTTTATTACGCAGAACGCGCCGGCGTCCTGCGCCTCGCCTCCACCTTGCCGGCGTTGCTCGCGGCCGGTGACGTCGATACGTCGATCGACCCGGTCGCCTTACACCATTACCTGAGCTTCCATTCGGTGGTACCCGCGCCGCATACGATCCTGAACGGCGTACGAAAACTGCCGCCTGCGACCGTAATGACCATCGAGGCCGATGGCGCACGGCGCTCGCGCGAATACTGGCGCGCCGATTACCACGCGCGCGACGACGAGCGTGATCTCTCGTTCGAGGACTGGCAGGAGCGCGTGCTCGCGAGTCTGCGAACCGCGGTTGAGCGGCGCCTAGTCGCCGACGTTCCAGTCGGCGTACTGCTGTCCGGCGGCCTCGATTCGAGCCTGATTGTCGGACTGCTGGCGGAAGCCGGCCAACACGGGTTGGGGACTTACTCGATCGGCTTCGAGAGCGTTGGCGGCGAGTGCGGCGACGAGTTCAAGTACTCGGACGTCATCGCGCGCCACTTCGACACCGACCACCATCAGATTCGGATCGACACAGCGCGCATGCTACCCGCACTCACGGACACCATCGATGCGATGGCCGAGCCGATGGTGTCGCACGATGCTGTTGGCTTTTTCCTGTTGTCCCAAGAAGTCGCGCGGACGCTGAAGGTCGTGCAAAGCGGGCAGGGCGCGGACGAAGTGTTCGGCGGTTACCACTGGTATCCGCCACTGCTCGAGAGTCGCGATGCGCTCGCAGACTACCGCCGTGTGTTTTTCGACCGCGAACATGCCGAGTTCAGCCGGATTGTCGACCCGGCGCTCGTCTCGGATGACCACAGCAGTGCGTTCGTCGCGGCGCATTTCAACCGCGCAGGCGCGACGCATCCCGTCGACCAGGCCATGCGCCTCGATACGAACGTAATGCTCGTCGACGATCCGGTTAAACGCGTCGACAACATGACGATGGCGTGGGGTTTGGAAGCGCGCGTGCCGTTCCTGGATCATGAGCTGGTCGAACTCGCTGCACGCGTCCCGGCCGAGTACAAGGTGGGCGGGGGCGGCAAATACGTACTGAAAGAGGCCGCGCGGCGTGTGATTCCCGCCGAGGTCATCGATCGACCAAAAGGCTATTTCCCGGTGCCCGCGCTGAAACACCTTGAGGGCGCGTACTTGGATCTCGTGCGCAATGCATTGCTGTCGCCGGCCGCTCAGCAACGCGGGCTGTTCCAGCGCGCGTACATCGACGAACTGCTCGCAGCGCCGAATGCGCAACTCACGCCGTTGCGCGGCTCGAAGTTATGGCAGCTCGCGCTCCTTGAACTCTGGCTTCAGCGACACGTCGACAGCGTGTCCGCCGACGGGCAGGCCGAGGTGTACGCACCGGGGGCCGCGCAATGAGCGCCGAAGGACGGGCAAGCTCGCGGCTCGAACGGCGCCACGCGCCGTCCCTGCGCAACTGGGTCAGCAGTTCGGGCCACAAATTACCGGCCGATGTCGTGCTCGATTGCGGCTGGGG
>CAYODZ010000228.1:0-57516 GCA_964402835.1 uncultured Gammaproteobacteria bacterium
GAATCTGATCGAGTACCGCGACGGCCGCGCCACGGGCGCCGTCGTGGACTGGGCGAGGGAAAGCCTGCCGAAGACATACCAGCACGGCGCCGGGCTGGCGGTACGGGACCTGGGTGCACAAAGCGTGGTCGCTGTGGCCGGGGGCCCGCGCATCCACTCCCGTGCCGTCGCCGCGCTCGTCGATCGATTCCTGACAGACCAGACGCAGATCGTGGCGAAGCTGCACGCGAACACCATCCGCGCGGCACGGGTCGTCCTGGAGCAGTCAGGATTCGGCGCCGAGATCGCAGCCGGCAAGATCGGGGGGATACCGCGCCGCACGGTCTCACGCGAGCTCGTACGCACTCTCCGCAGCCGTGTCAGCGCCGCCGCGGGTGAAGACGTCGACCTGACGCACGTCGAGATCAACGGCCGGAATTACCGGGTCGAGGCGTGGGCTGAGATGCACGCGCGAACCGAACTGGCGCGAGCGAGCACCGCAGGCACGCGCGTCCTGAGCGCATCGAACGGCGTGCGCCACGTGCAGATCACGAGTCACGCACACGAGCCCTGCATCTGCACGCCGTTCGAAGGACGAATCTACGCACTGGACGATGGGGATCCGGAGTTTCCGTGGATCGGCCTGGTACCCAGCGGCGGCTGCCCGATGCATCCGAACTGCGTGCATCGCGAAGCGCCGGCGGTTCTCCAGTTCCTGCGCGCGCGGGGTGAGCTCGAGGGACGCACGACCATCCCTGCCGAATTCATTGGCCTGAGCGACAACGAGCTCGCACGACTGGTCCGCGCGAACCGCGATCAGCTGGGCGTCTACAGCCGGAAGCGCGACGGGATCATGCCGGCCGACTTCCGACTGAAGCGGCAGGCGGCATGAGCTGCATCGAGATCAGGTCGCCGGGCGGACTCGTCGGGACTGTAGTGGAGGTCGACGGGCGCGCTGTGCCTCACGTGAGAGAGGTGGTGTTCCGGCACGCTGCGGGAGACCTGCCGCGCGTCGAGATCGGCATCCGCGGCCACAAAATCACGGCGCGGGGCTGTGTGGTTACCGTGTGGATCATCGGCGGGCAGGAGTTCACGGCGGCTGATGTCGAACAGTGCCGGTTGCAGGGAGCGAGCGACGTCGCTGACAAGCTCGCTGCTGTCATGGGGCTCGAATGATCGGCCCGGTAACCGTTCAGGTCCGCATCCAGGGAACGCGTCGAGTGTTGCTCTGCACACGCCTGCTCATGTATGCACGGCGGGCACGGCTCATATCGTCGGACACGCTGGTGGCGACGGTCAACGCGCTGATCCGCACAATGGATGTAAGCGTGCGCACCGGCGGTGAATGGGTTTCACTCGGGCCGCCTGATGTCCATGCCCAGCAGGTATTGTCGTGATCGCCGCGTACGAGCGGTTCACGCACGAGGCGCAGTGGGAGCGCAGCCTGGGAGATTCCACGATCCGCGGATTGCCGAATCGCGCGGCCGCCATCCCGATCCCGACGCGGAAGTCCGAGAAGTTCGAGGAGCTCGCCGGCGACATCACGAGCAATGTCCAGTACAGCACGCTGCCGGAACACCAGCCGAATCCGAAGGACGCGATCGACGGTGCGGAGATCGTGGTCGTGGAAGCCGTGAAGGATCTGAACGGAACCGTTCTCTGGTGGGTGGCCCATGGCCGGTCGTAGCAGCATCCGCATGGTGAGTAACCGAACACAGGACGTCTCAGCACGCGTGCGCGGAGCAGTTGGCGGCGCAGTGCGCGACATCGGCCTCGACCTACTGAGCCAGGCGGTCGTCCTGGCCCCGGTCGACGAAGGTCCGCTCCGCGGATCCGGAACCGCGCACTTCAACGGCGAGCGCATCGCGACGGGCCGGGACTTCGACCCGCTCGCGGAGGGCGATGGGGGGTTACAGGGCGGTGCGGGCACGGACCCGACGACGAGCGTGGTCGCCTTCAACATGGTCTACGCGACCGCGCAGCACGAGGGCACCGACTTCCATCACCCTAAGGGCGGTGAGGCCAAGTATCTCGAGCGACCGCTGGAAGAGAACCGGCAGCTGTATACGCAGGCGATCCTCGATGCTGCGAAGAAGGCGCTTGAGTAATGCTCGCCGGCGCCGTTCAGCAGTACCTGCTGGCGCAGGGCATGACTCCGGTGAGCGTGGATGGCTTCGGCGACTATACGACCGTAGGAGCGGCCGCAGTCAGCGTGCACGCGGAGTCGGACGCGGATGCGGAGTTGGTGGGCGGCAGCTACAACGCCAGGGTGCAGCTGCGTGGGCGTGCGTCCAACGCCGTCGCGGCCGAGAACGTCGCGCGTCAGGCGCTGGCGCTGCTGCTGTCGGCGGACGGAACCGTGATCGGGTGGGACGACCCTACGGGTGAGCAGGACCGCACGTATCTGCTGGAAGCGATCAGGGTGGTAAACCGACCGACGTGGTACCCGACGCCCAGGGTGGGCGAGGAAACGAGCTGCAATTGTCGGCTCATGGTGACTGAGACCTGAACGGAGAACTGACATGGGAAAGACGCTTGCACTGGGCACAATCCTGTCCGTTGAGGACGACACGCCGGCGTTCATACCGGTCGGCAACCTGACCACCGTTCCGGTTCCGAGCGGCGAGAAGGGCGAGGTCGAGATGACCGACTTCGACAGCGTGGCGAAGGAATACCTGCCGACGCTGACCGATAACGGCGTGATCGAATTCGGCGGCTTCTTCAACGGCACGAACCCCGGCCAGCTGCTCCTGCTCGACGACGCGAACGACCCGGATGCGACAGCCCGGAACTTCCAGATCGATTTCGTGCGGCAGGACATCCGCTTCACGTTCATGGCGTTCGTACGGCGTGCCGCACCGACGGCGCCCGGGCCCGAGCAGCCGTACAGCTTCGCCGGGTCGATCCGTGTCACGGGCGCGGTCGCTCGCGTAACCCCGATCCCGGCGTAGTCGGATGGGTTTCGCTGAGCATATACCGACCGTCACGATCGAACTGGACAAGCCGCGTCGTATCGCGTGCACGAACGCGTCACTGCGGCGTGCACGCCAGGCCCTGCGTGGAGACTCGGACATGACGGAAACTCTGTCCGTGCGCCTCTGGGCCATGCTGGAGCGGGAGGACGGCGAGGCCCTGACGCTGGAGCAGGTGGAGGAGTGGATCTATCCCGGCAACACCGACGCGATATCCACTGCGATCGTGGACGCGTTCCGGCTGGGAGGTATCGACACGGACGCGGGAAAAGCACCGAGGAAGGCGAGCGCAAGGAAACGCGCGAGGTAGACCTCGACGAGTGGTGGTCCGTCGGCGTCTACGATCTCGGTCTTGAGAGCGATTTCTTCTGGGATGGCCTGACCCCGAAGCTGTTCAGGCTGCTCTGCGAGCGACACCAGGTGCGGCAGAGGCGGGAGGACCGGCGAGCGGGCGAGGTCGCGGTCGCGATCTACAACGTATATCGGGACACGAAGAAGCGTCCCGACCCGTGGGACTGGATGGACATCTTCCCCGAGCACCGCGAGCTCGAAGAGCCGCAGACTGAAGAGCAGATGCTCATGAACATGAACCTGTTGGCTGGACACATCGATGAGGATCAGGTAGCCGATGGAGCTGGCTGAACTCTCCGTAAAGCTCTCGGCAGACCTGGCCGAGTTCGAGCGCAGCATGAATGCGGCGGACGCGCGCATCGAGTCCATGACGCGCGACCTGCCGGCCGTCAGGGTCAACGCTGACACGTCCGGCGTGGAGCAGGGCCTCGCGGCGGTCGATCGTCAGATTCATGACATGAGCGGCGCGGTCCAGATCGACTCGGACACGGTGCTGTTCGAGCAGGCGCTCGCCGAAATCAATCGCGAACTACAATCGCTTGGCGGCGACCCGATACCCATCCCGATCAACGCCGACGTAGCCGAACTCGAGCAGCACCTGGCCGAGCTCCAAAATCGCATAGCATCGTTCGACTGGACAGCAACGATCGATGCTGACACCTCTGGCATCGATCGCAGCCTCACGGCCGTGGACCAGTCCATGGACCGGTTCCGCGAGAAGGTCATCGACGTATCAGGGATAGCGGAAGCGCAGGAAACCACAGCTGCATCGGCCGTGTCCTCGATCGACGCCCAGATCGCGGCTCTCGACCGGCAGATCGAGGCCGAAGCCGACCTGGCCCGTCACCACGAACGCATCATCGAACTGGAGCGGCAGTGGCAGGCGCAGCAGGCTGCCACGGCCGCGGCCTCCACGCCGAAACTCGACAATGCCGCCGCGCAGGCGCAGGGCCGCGAGTTCGCGCTGTCGCTCGCGGCCGGACTCGAGCAGCAATTCAAGTTCGACATGGCCCGCATCAAGGAGGACCAGCTCCGCGGGATACTGACGCCGGAGGAAGCGGAGCAGGCGGGACGTCAGGCGGGACTCGCATTCAATGAGGGCATTCAGTCCACGCTCGACCAGGCACGCGGGCGGGGTGCGTTCGGCGGTGAGCAGGGCACGGCCGCGTACACGAAGATCGCGGGGTCGCTGAAGGACGTGGACGCGGCTGCGAAGGGTGCCACGTTGAACGTGGGGCGGCTGAACCCGACCATCGCATCGCTGGCCGCGCGTGCGGCCGGCGCCCACCCGGTCACGGGGCAGCTCGCTAACGTTCTGGGCTCATTTGCGATCGGATCAGCGCTCACAGTGGGCGTGCTCGCTGGCCTCGCCGCGGTTGGTTTCGCGTGGAATAAATGGACTCATGACGCGCGTGAAGCGGCAAAGGCCGCCAAGGATGCGATCGACGAAGTAGAGCGGCTCGCGCGGGCCAACATGGTCGGCTCTGTTCAGAGCACAGCGATCACTGAAGCGCAGTCGGAGATGACGAGACTGCGGGCTCTGATCGACGAAGCGAAGCGACCTCGCTCCATGGCTGAGATCGAGACTGGTGTTTCCGCTCCATCGGAAGCCGCCATCGCGAAGCTGCAGGCGCAGTATGATCGCTATTCCGAGATCGTCGAGAAGGCCGAGACGCAGACGTCGGACGCGATCGATGGTGCGAACGAGCGCAATCAGCAGGCCTACGACTCGAACCTTGCAGCGCTGATCGCCGCGAATAAAGCCACGGAGGAGGAGCGTGCGCGCGCGCGGCAGCGGATTGCCGAGCACAACGCCAAGCTGGAAGAACTCGCCAAGGGGCCACAGACGGATGAAACGAGGGCGGAGCGTGCCCGTCTCGCGGCGTCAGCGGGGCAACTCACGTCCGCGCTGACACGGCAGCCGAAGGCCGTCCAGATCCCGGAGTTCGACAAGCTGATGCGGCAGTTGCGTGAGCAGGAAGTGGGTTTCGCGCAGTCGGAGCGTGCGGCCTACGAGTACTCGCTCACACTGAACAAGGGCCTGACGCCGGCGCAGCGCTCGCTCGTGCTGGCACAATTCGACGCGACCGCAGCGGCCGAGGCCCAGCGCCAGGCGGACGACGATGCGGCAAAGGCCACGGAACGGTTCCAGGAACGGCTGGCTGACCTGAATGCCACGATCGAGATCGAACACCTTCGGCTCACACAGGGCGTCGAGGCTGCACGGCGGTATGAGCTGGCGCAGGAAGGCATCACCGGTGCAATCGCTGACGAGATCATTGCACGCGAGCGACGGAACCGGAGCCTAGATGAGGAAGCTGAAGCACGGGAGGCGGCGGCCGATGCGGCAGCCGACGCGGTGGAGCGAGCGGCAGAACGACAGCAACAGCAGCTCGACGCCGTCGCCGAGAGCATGGCGGGATCCGTGGGCGATGCGTTCACGGACTGGATCACGGGAGCGGAGGAGTTCGAGGAAGCATTCACCCGGATGATCAACTCGATGATCCGTGACATCATACGGCTCGCCGTACAGAAGGCGCTTGTAGACCCGCTCGTACGCATCTTCGGTGGAATCATCGGTGGATTCGTTGGCGGGCCGGCAGGCGCGGTCGCACTGCCGGGTAACGTCTATGGTGTGAGTGCTCCCGCGAGCGCCGTCCCCGCCGTGTCCTCCGTGTCCGCCGTCCCCGCCGCAGGGCTGAGCCTGGAGGTGAACGTTCCGCCCGCGCAGGACCCGATCACGCTAGTGCGTGACGCACAGTGGCAGAAGGCCCTCCGTGAGTCGCTCAGGGTGGCCCGCTCGCAAGGCTTCAACTGATGGCATCACAATTCGGCAGCGGGTTTAAGTACACACCGCCCGGCGGGTCACTTACCACGCATCCGGCGAAGCTCCGGCTGCGTGCAGGCGTCGCGGCGCACGTGCAAACCCGCTACCGCAGTATCGCGCTCGACCAACGCACGATCGACGTGGTGACGATCGATGGTGGTGCGGATGAATTACAGGGCGTGATCCGGTTCGATCACGATCCGTCCGCGCTGTTGGCAATGCTGAGGCACGGCGCGAACGGTGTCACGTTGACGTACTACCCGGACCTGGATGGCGCAGATTCGTTCCCGTTTGCGCTGATGAACTTTGCTGAGGTAGTCGAAATAACTGCTGATCCGGATCGGTTCTTCGCGCGTGAGTGGGAAACCACAGTTTGGCTGCGGCGCGTGGATGGTGGCTCCATCGACACACTGATCAGCGCCAACTACGCCAAAAATCCCGGCTTCGAGGCTGGGACGCTCGCGCCCCATGTCGCACTGAACAGCGGCGGGGCGTGGTCGGCGTCCACCCTTACAGGCATTGAGCGCACCGGGGCGTGGGCCGCCCAGTATGTACCGACAGGTCAGTCCGGCACTGCAGCTTTGGAGGTGAATGGCGCCCTCGCGTCGCCGGCGGGCCACATGGCGGTTTCGGCTGGCCGCGTGGCAACGCACGAGGCATGGGTCCGGTGTGAGGATGTGGCGCCCGCGAATGAGATGCGGATTCAACTCTCGTGGCGCGCGGCGAACGGTACTGAAATCTCCGCCACGGACGGCATCGGCGCCGAGCCCACCACGACGTACGCCCGCATCTTCGCAACGGGCACTGCGCCCGCAGGAGCGGCGTATGTGGTGCCGCGCGTGTTCGTACTGGACGACGGCTTCACAACGAACGTGCTCCGGGTAGACGACATGCGGCTCATGCACGGCAGTGGCGGCGCATGAACGTAGTTCGCTCGTTCAGGCTGCGGTGTCACAACCGCGGCGAAAACAATCCGACGGACCTCACGGTCGACTTCACCATCGGACTCGACGCGCTCGCGGCCCCGCCGGTATTGCCAGGACCGATCGTGCGACCGTTCGAAGGCCGCACGGAAACGCAGGCCTGGAATTTATCTGTCATCGACACGGCGAGCGTTATCACGTCGCGGCTGGCGGACGCTGGCGGCCGAATGCATCTGCTGGGACGCATCGTCACCGTGGAGATGCAGGAGGATGGCGGCGCCTGGGCGACGATCGGCACCGCACGGCTGACGGACATCTCGCAGTCTCAGGGGCCGGGGCGCTACACGCTGTCGCTCGAAGATGAGCGCTGGCGCGAGAGGAACACCTTCATCTTCACGCGCTCCGATACGACGTCGCTCTGGCCGCAAGGGCTGCGCTTTCCGTTTCGCCGTTTCCCTTCCATCGGCACGCAGTCCTGCCTGATCGAGGCCGTGCGCAGCAATGTCGTCCTGATAGAGCCCGGCCTATTGCACGACCCGCTGCTGGCGGACCTGGAGGCTCTGCTGGTCGGCGACATACGCCCGGACGCAGAGGCGCATGACCTGGTAACGCAAGGGAACTTCGAGACGCTCCGCGCGAACATCGAAGGTACCGACTACGAGGTGGTCGGCTTCGACACGAGCTATACGTCCGGAGGGAATGCCACGCCTGGGCCGGGCGTTACGCGCGATGGCGACAAGGTGACGGATTCGACCGGTCGACTGGCGCCGTTCTGGGTCTACTGGCCCACCAGCCAGCCGACACCAGGCGTCAGCGTCGACGTGCGCCTGTATGCCCCGGAGCACGAGCCTGACGCCTCTTACCCGCTGCACATCGGCGTGCAGGGCACAGCGCACGACTACGGCACCACGGACGGGCGCATCCACCCGTTCGACGCACTGGAGCGGGCGTACATCGAGGCCGGACTGCGCTTCGACCCGGCCGCGTTCGCCGCGCTGAAGGCGGATCCGCGCTACCTGAAGTCGGCATGGCGCATCACGAGTAAGCGCAAGACTGCGGAATGGGCAGAGGAGGCGATCTATCAGCCGAACCTGGTAATACCGTTCATCGACAACGAGGGGCGGATCGCTCCGAAGGCCATCCACAACCCGGCCAATATCGACCCTGACACGCTTTTCGTGTTCGACGCGAGCAACACGAAGGCGCCGCACGTGACGTGGCATCACGGCACGCGGGACGCGTATAACATCCTGCGCGTGCAGTACCAACAGGAACTCTGGGTGCCGCGCGTACCGGGCGAGTCGGACATTGGCGAGCGGAAGGTGCCGACTGACCGCATCGCCGTGACCGAGCAGGATCTGCCGCCGTTCGAGCATGACACCGTGGAGGTCATCCTCCCGCGCGATATCACCGTCCGCATGGACGGTCTGCACCGTGGCCAGGGCCGGGGTATTACCGGGTTCATTGAGGACGTAGCGTCGCCGCCCGCCGCGCTCATCAAGGACCACTCGCAGCGCTTCGCCGACGAGCTGTTCGAGGTGACCGGCGACGGGCCGCAGACCGGCACCATTCACGGCATGCTGTCCACGAGCTCCGTGGCCTCGGGCGACCTGGCAATCATCGACCAGGACAGGCTGAAGAACCCGAACCCGGCGGAGAACGCGCGGAGCGGCAGCCGCATCGTGCGTATCATGCAGCGCACGCCCCACGTCGACGGCTACGGGTTCGAGTACATGGACATCGGGCCGGCGCTCCAGCCGCTGGCCGAGCCGACCATCGCGATCGCACAGAACGCAGAGAACCCGAGGAACGCGGTCGACATCACGGTGAGCGACGTGCCAGCCGGCGCGCGGGTGGACGTATTCGTCGGCCTTGACGCAGCGTTCGCCACGATGCTGCGCGAGTTGCCGGGCGTGGGCGCTGGCGTGTACACGGTGACCGGGATGCCGTCCGGTACTACGATCTACGCTGCTGGCTCTTCGCACGCAGCGGGCCGCACGTCGAGCCTGCTGTCGTCGCCCGTGTCCGTGGTGACGGCCGTGGACCCGCCGATGGTGCGCGATGCGACGCTGACGTTGAACGCCGATGGCAGCGCCACGCTCACGTGGACCGTCAACCCCATAACGCTCGGCGTTCGGATCGTCTATGTCGGCCATTCCGCGGACGCAGACCCCATCATCCTCGCGAACCCGGCAGACGTAGATGCCACGCTCGGCACGTACACTTTCCCCGCATCGGTCGTCACTGGGGAGAGGTTCAGTGTCGGTATTACGCCGTATCCGGGATTTGCTGCCGGTGCCGTATCCGGGACGCCGGGAGAGCAGCTAGTACGCTCCATCCCGGTCGTGGCCGGACCGGCAGTGTTCGTGACGATGGAGTTCTTCCACGATCACGCCAAGTTCTACCTGCGGCGCTTTGCAGATTCCGTCTGGGTGTACGAACTGACCGTCGAGGATGGTGCCGACCTGGGCGAGCCGGACATCACAGGCCAGACGCCAACGGTTCTGCCGACGGAGACGGAGTACGAGGTCGACTATCCCGACACCGGTTTCGTCACGTTCGTGTACTTCGAGGCGCGCGGCTCTGACCCGTCCGTGGTAGGTCAGGGTGCTTATTTCGCCGTGCCGGGGCGCCGTGACGTAGGTCCGCACCTAGTCGGCCGGCCGTCGCTCTCAGTCGTGGCCGGCGACCTTGTGGTTACGTGGTCGCACCTCGCGCAATCGCTGGACGCGCTCGGTGTGCGGATCTACTACGTCGCGCATGACGCGCTGGCACGACCGCCGATGACGACGTTCGTGGACGTGGACATCTTCGATGGCTCGCACACTTTCGATAGCTCGCTCCTGACGGGTACGTTCTTCTCGCTGGAGATCGAGGTCTGGACAGGGTTCGCCGGCGGGTCGGTGACGGGGCTGCCGGGGATCATCCGCATCGCCATGACGTTCGAGACGACGCCTCCGATATTCCTCGGGGACGCTGGCGTCATCACGCACACGATGATGGACGTCGGTGCGATTGAAGCGGACAACGTCAACATCGCCGAACTCTCTGACATCTCGGATGAGTTGGGTACGATCGTCTCCGGTCTGGTCGACGGTGAACTGACCATAGGTGACGCCGGCCTGATCTTCGTCCCGAGCAGCGCATTAATGCGCATGGCGGTCGTCTTCGCGGCAATTGATGAGTTCACATGGTTGCAGATTGGTCAACGGTCCTCGGCGTCCCCAGGTATTACGCTGCAATCCAGCGAGAAGGTCAGGGTCACAGGGGACGGTGGGCTGGATGTCGAAGATGGGCCGATCGACTTCGACGCTGCGGAATCGTTGCGGTTGCCGCGGCTTACCACGACCGAACGTAATGCGCTGACTGCGTCGGCCGGGATGCTGATCTGGAATACTACGGACAGCGAGTTCCAGGGATACGACGGCTCGGCGTGGGGGACGCTGGCATTGACATGAGAGGCGTCCTCCGCGTCAATGCGCCCGGCAGTACCCTGTCCAGTCCGAGAGCTACCGTGCTGGACCCGCCGGCGCCGCTCCCCGTATCGCTCGGCCTGCTCGTGGAGCTGATCGACGGCACGTACCAGCCGACCGCAGACCGGAGTGAGGCGACGCACCATCACGTGCTGACGGACGCGGACAACATCGACGTTGCGGTGCTGACCGAGTCCAAGGCGGGGCTCCGCGAGGCGATTCTCGGCTCCACTCTCATCCTGTACGGGTTCTGATGCCAGTTGCCACGCCACGTCTCCGGTATGACTCAATCTCCCCGGCCACCGCTGGGCGTGAGGGCGTCGACCTGCCTGTCTGGGACAAGGGCGGCGCCCGCCACGATGCGCTCGCCTACCCCAACATCGACCGCGAGGGCACGTCCGACTCCACGGCTGGCATCGAATCCCTGATCGCTCTGGCCACTGCGGGTGACCCGATCTTCTTTCCACGCGGGATTTACAGAGTCAGCGCAACTCTCGGAATCGATAAGTCGCTCTCGTTCGCAATGGCACGAGGCGCGTACTTCGACGTGCGCCTTCCCATCGACAGCGAGCCTCACCTGTTCGATGTGGATGCAAGCAATGTCGGCTTCGAGGGCTTGACCTTCGACCTGTCCAACGCACCGGCCGGCACACTCACTACCCGCCACATCTGCATCATAGTGGGCTCGGATGCCACGCAATATTCCAACATTGTCATCGAGAAGTGCCGGTTCCTTCAACTAACGCGGAAGGGCGTTCACGACACGGGTGGCTCGGGTGACGAAAGCCTGAAAAGCGAGTACGGCATCTACCTGAACAACGTCGCGAACGTCTGGGTGCGCGACAACGAAATGACGGAGGTTTCGGGCGCCGGAATCTTCTGCGACGAACTAGGGAAGGCGTGGATCGAGCGGAACACCCTCACCATGCTCGCCGCGTCCGACTGCCTCTACCCGATCCACGTCGAGACGGCATCGGACGGTCTGTGGATTCGGAAGAATCACATCTCCGGCGGCGAGCGTGCGAGCGGCGGGGCCATTGACATCATGAGCCAAACGGCCTCTCCCACGGCGCCTGATCCCAACAAGCGGATCTTCATCGAGGAAAACATCATCGAGAACTGCGGTGGGCTCGGCTCAGGTTCGCAGGTGATCCGCCTGCTGTCGACCGAGAACGCCAGCGTTTGCCGGAACATCATCCGCGCCATACCGGCGAGCGTCAGTGACTTGGCCTACATCCACGTCGACGCCCGCACGGTGGCGGCCTTCCCCGAACAGCCTGGCCCGACTGGCGTGCTGGTGGAGGGCAATATCCTGACGTGCGGCGCAGCCAAACAGCGGGCCATCGACGTGCGGAACGACAATGCTGCCGGCGTGGGTGGTGATGACGTCATCGTGCAGAGCAATTTCTGCCTGTCGGACGGCACCAATTACTTCGCTTCCGGCATCCGCACTCGCGACATCGACGTGAGCAAGGTCCGCGGCAATATCGTCAAGTACAAGCATAACGCTGCCTTCGTACACTCGTGGGGCATTATGGTCACGACGATCAAGGTGCCCGTTCTGCTGCCGGAGGTGAGCGGCAACGACATCGATTGCTTCAGCAGCACGGGCTCGCGCGCCATCGTGGTCGAGGGCGGTGCGGGCGGGGACGTGGACCACCCGATCATCGACGGGAACATCATACGGAACGCGGCCCATCGCGGAGTGCAGTTCTCGGCCTCTGCGAACGACCCGGAGTTCACCAACAACCGCTTCTATAACACGCCGGTCCCGCTGAACAATGCGGCCACGGGCAACACCACGCAGCACGGCAACCATTACAACATGACCGCCGCGCGGAGCGGGACGTGGAGTATCGCGAGCGAGGAAAACAACGTCGTGGTCACGACTGCCGAAGTCCGGGCGGGCGACCGCATCTACCTGACCACTACTTCGGATACGGGTAGCGAGGTGCCGGTCAAGGTATCACGCATCGTCACAGGGACCAGCTTCACCGTCAAGACGATGGACGGAAGCGACATCCAGAGCGACGATCAGAACAGCCTGTTACTGCCGGGCACGTCCGGCAACTACGCCAGCACACCGGACTCGGCCGCTCTCTCCATCACGGGCGACATCGACATCCGCGTCCATGCAAGGCTCCCCAGCTGGATACCCGCGGTAGCCGTGTTCGTGGGCAAGGCGGCGCAGTACCGACTCCGCGTCGTCAATTCCGGCGTTTTGGGCCTCGTCTGGGAGTCGTCCGGCGGGACGCTCACGGCGAACAGCACCGAGGCAACGCTGCTCCCGAAGAACTCGGCCTCATGGGTGCGGGCAACGCTGGACGTGGACAACGGCGCGGGCGGCTACACGGTCAGGTTCTACACGTCCATCAACGGCACGGAATGGACGCAACTCGGCGCGGATGTCGTGGGCGGCTCGACCACGGATATTGTGGATAATGCGGATGCGCTGGAGATCGGCTCACGCACGGGCGGTACTGTGGAACTGCTGACCGGCCGCATCTACCGCGTCCGCATCTTCGCCTCGCTGGACGGCAGCGCGGAAGCATTTGACGCCAACTTCACGACTGCTACTCCGGCGGCTACGTCAATCGTGGAGGATGCGAACGGCGCGACGGTCACAGTGAACCAGAGCGGTGCGGACCCGGCGGAGATCATCGAGGGCACGCCTCAGAGCATCACTGGTACATGGCAGATCGAGCATTGAACGGCACGGACGCCCCACACGACGGACAGCCCGAATGCCCGTGCGGCGATGAGGGTTTCCGTGAAGTAACAGGCTGGACCGTGGCCGTGTGCCGCGGCTAGATTGACAGAGACAGTCTGAGCCACACCGAGGTCCCACGCGGCCGCTTTCCTTCCTGAATCCCAGGAGGAGGTGGCCGTTTCGCGTTCAACGAGTTGGAGGTTTGTGCGACATGCATCGAGGCAGCAGATGACGCCGCAGCGCCTGCACATCTTCCTGGCGGTCGCACTGCTGATGGCGTGTGGTGGCGACGACAACAGGCCAGCCCCGGTCGATGAACCACCGGACGCCATCGTGGAGACTGGCCCGGTCACGGCGGACCTGTTCGGTGTCCATTTCGTCGCTGCGTGGGCGAGCCCTGCCCCGCTCCCCGAAGGCATCACGCTGCTGCGGATCCATGACGCCACGGAACGCTGGCACGGTCTGAACACGGCCGAAGGTACGTGGTACACGCACCCGGACGGTAAGGGGCTCGCGCGCATCGATGCGCTGCTGACCTTCCGCGACCGTCATGCGCCGGACGCGCGCACGGTCTACACGCTGGCCGGCGGTGGGCGTTCCGGTACGTGGTACCCGGAGTGGGTCCATCCGACCGAAATCGCCGAACAGTTCCGTCAGCATGTGCGCTTCATGGCCGGCATCTACGGCGAGAGCATATGGGCGGTCGAAGTGCTTAACGAGGCCGACAGCCGATTCTGGTACGATGGCGATGTCTCGCTGCTGGTCGAGTTGACGCAGATCGTGCGCGCGGAGTGGCCAGGTGTCGTCATCGGGCCGAGCTTCACGCAGGACGGCCTTGCGATGATGGCCGAGTTCTACGAGCTGCTCCCGCCCGGCACGGTGGACATCGTCGCGTTCCACCACGGCATCGAGTCTCCCGAGCGCGACACGGTCGCGATCAAAGAGGCGAAGCGCATCGCCGGCGAGTATCCACTTTACCTCACCGAGTACAACGTGCGCGGCGGCGCGGCCGAGCTGATGCGGACGCTGCTCGTGCATCACCTCTACGGCGTCGAGGCCGCAGCATACTACTCGTGGGAGATGCCGACTTACTACGGCGACAGCGATGGCTTCGCCCATACCACGAACACGGACGGTAGCCTTACGGACGCCGGCCACGCCTTTCTGACGCTCAGGGATTGGCTGGTCGGTCGCACGGTGACTGACTGGTCGGCGGCAAGCGGCGCGTGGTCGGTGACGCTGGACTCAGGCGAGCGCATCGAATGGACCGACAGCACGATGCCGGTGAGAAGGTGACCATGCCTGACGAAGCACCGCCCCCGGTTGTCGAGAGCGACAAGCACCTCCATCGGCGCACGCTTGAGAATACCGCTCGCCGGCATGAGCGATGGTACGACAGTACCCGGACGCAGATCATCGGGATCGGTGCAGCGTTCATGGTGCTCGGCGGATCCTTCGCCGTTGGCTACGCGCTGCGCGATAAGGTTCGCACGGTGGAGGGGACGCCCATCCGTTGGCAGGATCACCTTGCGGCTGAGGTCGTCCAGTGGGAGGCGATCAACCGCAATACGCAGGGCGTTGCCGACCTGACCGATCGGCTCGACTTCGCACTGTCCCTGCTGGCGGAGGTTCACTGTTCGTTACAGACCGAGGACGCGGCGACGCGCCGTCGTTGCCGAAGTGATGAGACGGCCCGGCGGCTGGAGGAGATGCGGCAGCGGAGACAGACGCCATGAACACAACCGACCGTTTCCGCTGGCTCGGCTGGGTGCTCTGGACGATCCTGGTGATCGCCGCGCTAGCTGGGTGGCTCTGGTTCGACCGCGACCCGTCGCAACTCGCACCGGTGCTCGGCTGGGTCACGGGTGCGGTCGGCATCGGGGAGGCGTCGAACCTGGGCAAGCGCGCGACGGACCGGGAACTGGCGCGGATCAAGTCTCACGGCCCGAGTAAGGTAAACGTCGAGGGGCCGTCTGATGTCACGGTCGAGGGGGATCGCGGATGAGCCGAACCCTGATCCTCGTCGCGGGCGTCGTCGTGCTCGCCTTCGTGCTGCTGCGGATGCAGGGCTGCCAACGGGATGCCGACACGCGCTTCGAGCAGGCCGCGAAAGCCGCAGAGGACAGCGCAGCCGTGTGGCGCGTGCGTGCCGACTCGGCGCAGGCTGTAGCCGACAGCGCCAGCGTCCGTCGCGAGCGTGCAGAGGTGCGGGCCGATCAGGCAGAGGCGCGCGCGGACTCGATCCGTGTCATTGGCGGTGCCGTCAGGACGCGCATCGTGCACGTCGAGGTGCCGGCGGAAGCCGTCCCGTTCACCGCGCCGCGCGATACGCTGATTGCGCTCCTCACCGACGAGAACACCGAGTTGCGGACGGTCGTCGCAGAGAAGGATTCGGCGCTGATCGAGGCCAGCAGTGAGGCGGATGCGCTCCGTCGCGTGGTCGCGCTGCACGAGCAGTCCATCGGCGTACTCGAGGAAGCACTGGCCATGCGACCGTCGCGCCGATGGTGGGTGCCGAAACTGACGGTCGGGTACGCGGGCATTGTGGACCGGCAGACGCGCGAGATCCGCGATGGGCCGGGGGTGTCGGTAGGCTGGGAAGTGAGCTTCTGGTGAAAATCATCTCGCGGGACGAATGGGGCGCGCAGCACGGGCGCGGGAACGTGACGGTCGGCGCAAAGACGCGCTTCGTCGTGCATCACGATGGCTTCGACCGCGCGACTCCCGACTCCACGTTCGAGGAGGAGTGCGCAGTGATGCGCATGTTCGAGGACTTCCACGCGGGCGATCTCACGAGAGCGAACCCACGCATCGCGTACACGTTCGTAATCTTCCCCACTGGCGACATCTTCGAGGGCACTGGCTGGGGTCGCATCGGCGCGCACACAAAGGACTTCAATTCCAGCGCGTACGCCGCGCAGCATCCGATTAATGGCCGTGTGACAGCGCCGACACAGGATGCGCTGGATGCGCAGGCGTGGCTCCGCACGGAGGGCGTGCAGATCGGTGCGCTGTCGGTCAGGCACTCGGTGGGCGGGCATCGTGACTTCGTGCCGTCGACCGACTGTCCCGGCCGGCTGCTGTACGAGGCTGCGGTGCTCGGGGTGTCGCCTATCGCTCTGCCGACCGTTGCGGAGTCGATCGCGGCAATGCCGTCACTCCGGCGGGGCAAGGGCGGCCCCGGCGCACCGGCCGACATCATCGCGGCGATCATCGAGGTGCAGAAGCGACTGGTCCGGCTGGGCTACATGAGCGCGTCTCAGATGGCGACAGGACCGGGCAAGTTCGGTCCAGCGACAGATCGGGGAACCAGAATGTTCCAGGCATCGAAGGGGCTGGTCGACGATGGGATCGTGGGGCCTCTCACATGGCGGGCGCTCGGCTGATTTATTCCACGCGGAATTCTGACAGCGCGCGGGATCGCCGCGTGGCTGAAGTAGGCTCTATAACCCGAGGGGACATGATGCGAGTGGAGATTCTGACAGAGCGGCTCAACGACAGGGATCAGGGACCGGGAGGACAACACTATCGCGCCGAAAAGGGCGACGTATTCACGGTTCCCGATCCATACGGGAGGAAGCTGTGCGCGCTCGGATGGGCGAAGGACATCACCGAATACGCCAGTGAGGATGAGCGGGTGCCGTCCGGTGAGGCTGTGCCGGGAGCGCGACCGCTCGCCAGAGCTGCTGCGGGACGCGGGCCTGCCCGCTGAGGACATCGAGCACAACATCCCCGACGCCGAAATACCCGCGCTGCGCAGCGGCAAGCTCGGCGGGAAGGATGGCACGCTCGAAGTGAAGAAGGGACAGCACGGCACGAAGGACACGAAGTGACCTGCGGTTTCACATGGCAGGATGTGGAGGACGAGCGCGCTACGGCGGCAACCTTCCGGGGGCTGTCGGAGCGGCTCGGCGATCGTCCGATCGCGCGGGCGTTCGGCGAGATGGCAGACCGTTGCACCGACCGTGCGGATCGGATCGAAACACTGCTCCTGCGGGAGCCTCCGGGGGAGGAATAGGAAATGGCAAAGTGGGTGATTGATGATGCGATTGACGCGATGCTCGACGACATCGCGACCTGCACGCGAGAGGTTGTCTGTTCTGATCAGCCTGCGAATTTCGCGGGTATTGCCGCCGTGGCACTCGCGGACGCGGCGCTGACAGCCGGCGACGGCCTCGGTGACTTCGTGATCGCGAACGGTGATACATCCGGTCGCAAGCTCACAACCGGCGCGCAGGCGGACGCGCCGATTGATGCGAGCGGAACGGCCACGCACGTCACGCTGGACGACGCTGCTGCATTGCGCTACGTCACGACCTGCACATCGCAGGCCCTGACCAGTGGGGGAACGGTAACCATCCCCGCCTGGGATGTGGAAGTGGCCGATCCATCATGAGCCTCGACAAGATTCGCACCGAGCTGGTCCGCGCGAACGGGTTCAACAAGGCGAGCGCCACGCAGCTGTCGAAGGTGCTGGCGCTGGTGGATGCGCAGATCACAGACCCGCCCGTCGAGGAACCGCCACCGGTCGAAGAGCTGCCGGTCGAAGAGCTGCCCGATGAGGAACCACCGGTAGGGCCGGAGCCTGAACCGCCTCCGCCGCCGGCTGCCGTTGCTGGCGTGCTGATCGGCCGCGACGAACTGATGGCGCTGCCGACGAGCGGCCGCGCATGGGAAAGTGTCTACGGTGTCGCGGCATCGAGCTGGGGCACTGGCAACATCGCTGATCAGGACAGCGACCATGACGTAAAGACGTTGGCGGGTGCGCTGGTGGCGGCGCGTACTGGCGAGTTCATGGATAAGACCCGCGCGTCACTGATGAGCATCATCGGGACCGAGTTCAACCCGCAGTCTGGTAGTCAGTGGCTCGCGGTGTCGCGCAATATGGCAGCGTACACGATTGCCGCCGACCTGATTGGCATGCGGTCAGACCCGGTATTCCATGCATGGATGGAGGGGTGGCGAACGAAGGAGATTGTTGCGCTGGGCGACCCGCGTACCATCTCAGGGTTCGACAGCGGCTCCAACGCATCGTCGCAGGAAGGGTTCTTCCACGCCTGCCTCGCGGTGTATCTCGACGACGCGGATATGCTCGCGGAAATATGGGCGAAGTTCCAGCGGTTCGTGGGTGACCCTGCGGGTCCGCTCGACCCGAAGGGCATCAATCTGTCGCAGGGCATTGGGGCAGGTTGGTCACACGACCCCGACAATGCCGTCGCCATCAACCCGAAGGGCACGACGAAGAACGGTGTCCGCATCGACGGCGCCATCATCAACGACATGCGGCGCGGTGGTGATTTCAAACACCCGCCGGGATACACGCAGTATCCGTGGACCGGAACGGACGGACTCGTGCCTGCCGCGCTCGTGCTGCACCGCGCGGGCTACCCGGCGTTCGAGATCGCGGACCAGGCGATCAGGCGGGTGATGGAATATCTGCACTGGCTGCGCGTGGACACAGGACACACGGAATGGTTCAGCGGCACGCGCGGGCAGTCGCAGATCCACATCGTGAACTGGTTTTACCGCCTCGGTCTGCCGATCCAGTATCCGGTCGGCGTGAACCGCTGCGTCGGCTTCCTCGACTGGACGCACCCGATCCCGTGAGCGTGTTCGACGGCGTCACGCCGCACAGCAGCCCCAGCGCGGCGTCGAGCTCGTTCAACAGCCATTCGCTCACGGGCACCAACCGCTTCGTTTTGGTTGGAGTCGGGACGGGCGACGGAAACACCGGCTCGTGGAAGGACGTGACGGGCGTCGATTTCGGCGGCGCCGCGATGGCGCAGCTCGGATCGCAACTTGTCTGCAACGACCGCGTTAGTCTCGAGGTGTTCAAGCTGGTCAACCCGCCGGCCGGAGTCTCGGCCGTGGATATAGCACTTGCGGCTGCGGCGATTCATGGCGCGGTGTGCAAGAGCTTTCACACGGTCGACCAGACCACTCCGCACGGCACGCCGGCATCCGACAACACGGCGGCAGCGGGCGCCTCCGTCGCCGTCGGCTCGGCGGTCGGCGAACTGGTCGCGGACTTCCTCGCCCTCATCAATACCGGCGCCCCGACAGAGGGAGCAGACCAGACGCCGCGTGCGAACTTCGTATTCAGCGGTGGCGATGACAGTCTCGCAGCTTCGACTGAGCCGGGGGCTGCGAGCGTCACGATGTCGTGGTCGTGGGGCGCGACGCGTGCGAACTGCCTGCTCGCGGTATCGCTCAAGCCGGCCACGGGCGGCGGCGCCCCCGACCCCCCTGTCATCACCAGTCCCGCCGAAAGCGCGACCGTGGACGGCAACCTCCTGATCGAGTGGACGCACGCATGAGGTGGCGCATCTACTACATCGGAGGAAGCACCTTCGACAGCTCCCAGGGTGCTCCGTTTGATGCACCGAAGGAGGGTTGTGGTGTGATCGTCGCGCCCGACCCCGAAGTAGGTCGAGCCCTCATCCATCGGTGGAACTGGTACTACTTCAAGTCTGGTATCTGGTGGGGCGCCGACATCTTCGGACTGCTCGACCAGTTCAAGCACTTCGCCCCAGAGATCACGGCCGTCATCGAGGGCCGCACCGGGCTCAACTCCGAGTGGAACGAGCTGTTAGCTCGCGCTGACGCTGACCCCGACTTTCCGATAAAGTCGGCCGTCCGGCCGGGGGAGCGCGGTCCATGACTCACATCAACCCATCAGTCCAGCAGCGCACGATCCGGGGCCGGAACGATGACGGCTCTGAATCGGCCGCATCGTGGAAGGCGGCTGAGAACACCGCTTGGACGCAGCCCGTAGACGAGAATTTCCGCATCCGGCTGGAGATTCAGGAGACGGCCGGGGGAGACGCCAAGAACGCGACGTTCGACCTTCAGCGCAACCTGAACGGTGCTGGGTGGGTCTCGGTCACCACGACCTCCGCCGTGGTGCGCGCGGTCGCGAGCTCGCATCTCAATCAGGGCGACCCGACCACCAACCAGCTCTCGCTGGGCACCGGGACGTTCGTCGTCGGGACGGTGTCGGAGACCGGCCTCAGCACTACCGTCACGATCACGGCCAGCAACCACACCGAGTTCGAGTTCGTCGTGCAAATTCTCTCTGCCGATGTGGTAAATGGCGACCTCATCAAGTTCAGGGTGATCTACGGCGATGCCACACTGCTCGAGAACTATGCCGCCGCGACGGACTTCTCGGTCACGATAAGTGAGACGGGCAGTGTCGAGCTCGTGGTTCAGGACGCCGCGCATACTCACGCGGCTGACTCCCCGAGCCTGACACAAGCGAACGTCCTGGCGGTGGACGACGCCAGCCATGCGCACGCGGCAGACGAACCTATCCTGTCCGCAGGCATCACACTGGCGGTTGCCGACGCTGCGCACGCGCACTCCGCCGAATCGGTCGATCTGGTCGTCACCACGTACGAATACCGCGCCGAATATTCTACCAACGCCGGCGCCGACTGGACCCCGGTCGCGGACTGGTCGCACGACAAGAGTGCCACGCTGGATACAACCACACTCCCCGATGGCGCCCTCGACATCCGGGTGCAGGCCCGCGAGACCGCAACACCGGCCAACCTGAGCGATTACGATACCGTCAGCGTCACGGTGGACAACAGCGCCGGCGTCACGCTCACTGTGGCCGATGCAACCCACGGGCACTCAGCCGAAGCGGTGGCACTCTCGCAGGGCTACGTCCTGTCGGTCGATGACGCCGCACATGGACATGCCGCTGACGCGCCTACATTGACCGAAGCGGCCACGCTGGCCGTTGCGGATGCGAGTCACGCACATGCCGCCGATTCACCGACGCTCGCCGAGGCAGCCACCCTCGAGGTCGCGGCCGCGCTGCATGGTCACTCTGCTGAATCGGTCGCGCTCGAGCAGGCGAACGAGCTGGCAGTTTCAGATGCCGCACACGGACACACGGCGGAAGCGCCTACGCTCACAGAAGCGGCTGTGCTGGACGTTGCCGACGCGAGTCACGCTCACGTCGGCGACTCGCCGGCGCTGATACAGGGCCACGTTCTGGACGTTCAGGACGCCGCGCATGCCCACGTCGCGGACGCGCCCACGCTTTCACAGGCTGTCGCGCTCACGGTTGCGGACGCCTCACACGCGCACACAGCCGATGCCGTAGCACTGACGCAGGCGCACGTCCTCGCACCCGCCGATGCTCTTCACGGCCATACCGCGGAGTCGCCGGAACTGACGATCGCGGGCGCGCTCGCTGTTTCGGATGCCGCGCATGCTCACACGGCCGAGTCCCCGGCGCTCGTGCAGGCGAATCTCCTCGGCGTCCTGGGCGCGATCCACGGCCACACAGCCGAGAGCCCGACGCTCACCGTCGCGCAGCTCCTCGAGGTGGCCGACGCGCTCCATGCCCACATCGCGGACAGTCCGACGATCGCGTTCGGGGCGCTGCTCGCGGTCGCGGACGCGCTGCACGCACACTCGGCCGACGCGGTTGTACTGTCGCCGGCGTACGTGCTCGCGGTCATGGACGCCCTGCACGCTCACACGGCAGGAAGCCCGATGCTGATCGACGGATCCATCCTGCCGTTCGAGATGCTTACCCTGCCGCTGCTCTTCACGCGCGCCATCAGCCGCGACCTGGCATTCACGCGGATCATAGAGCGGCGCCTTGCGTTCGTGCGTGACATCGAGGCCGAGGTGGCGTTCGCTCGCACCATTGACCGCGACACGCAGTTCACGCGCGTCATCACGCGCAGATTGGAGTTCTGACATGAGCATACAGAAAGGTTCTAAGCTCCGTGTGAACCTGCCGTTCGTCGACGTCGACGAGGCTGGCACGGAGGAGCCCATTGATCTTTCGGCAGTCGCAGCAAAGAGTGTCCGCATCATCCGGCCGGATGGCACGGAGATCCAGTCGCCCACGCTCGAGATCGACGACGCCGCGGCCGGGCTTGCGCACTGGGAGGCCGCTGCGGGCGTGCTCGATCAGGTGGGACTATGGCGCGCGCAGGGGTTTGCCGACGACTACAAGTCGGATGAGGCGTCGTGGCGAGTCAGGGGGAACCCGTGACGCTACGTCGGCGGCGTTCCGGGTGGCGCCGTGATGCATCGCCTAATCAGTGCAGGAGGAGGGACGGCCGGAACTGGAGCGAATCCCCAACACCGGCGGGACTGCCAGGCGTCGGCCGCCCCTCTCGCATAAACGATGCGCCGCGGAAGAGCGGCGCGGACATAGGAGGATGGGACGATGTTGTCAAACATTCGCTGGTGGCTAGTCCGGGTGCTCGCTCCGCGGGTCTCGGAGGGAACATGCAATATTCGCGACAATACAATGACAAATGCGGTCGTCGTATATGACATCATCCTGCGTCCGCCTCGTCAGTGAAGCTGATGCCGCGCTGCTGGGGTGGCATAGGAGAATCGTGTACCCGACTGCGCAGTTCGGAAATCACCACCTCTGAATCGATTCGCTTGGGGTGCCTGACTAGAAGGTATACGGTCGAAAGCGTCGAAGCAATTAACCCGAGGCCGAACACCGCCCTCCAAGCTTCTGCGTCGAGTATGTAGTTCTGGAAGTCGGCACTGACGAGCACGGAGAGAAACGTTACTGCGAAGCCGAGCGCCACGATCCATGCGCCACCCCACCGAATGGCGCCGATCCTTCGGTCCAACACCGTTCGGACGGTGTCCTCTGAGACAGTCATGTGGAGGACCGGAACGGTGTAGGCCTGGTCTGCCCGTCTAGGCTTCTTCGCCACTCGCCGCACCCGTGCGAGCAGGTTTGCCGCGAATCTGATCGAAGGTTTTTTCGACCAGCTGTCGGCCACCAGGCCCCGCACCGTGGAACAACCCCTTTAGGAAGGACATCGTGAGCGCAGCTGGGCCGGAGAACGCCCATCGAATGTTCTCTCCAAATTCACAACGCTCGAACCCAACAGGGGCATTCCCATAGAAAATCAGCTCGCAGTTGCGGAACTTGCACTTGTAAAACTCAGTTCCGTCAAGCGTGACCGTCGTATTTTCGATTATCTCGCCCGAGCGCTTCACTTTGTCTGCTCCATTCCGGATTGAATGTGGCTAGGCTTCCACACTGCCTTCGCCGTCCTCACCACCTCACGCAACTGCGGCACGAGCTCGTCCGGATCCGCACTCCGCGGCGGCACCCGCACGACACCGGAGTAGATCCGCCAGCCGCCGATCTTCCGTAGTGCACACCAGTACCAGCTGACGCCATCGACGACGGCACACGGCCGATCCTCGCCGAGCAACTCCCACTCACCCGATGGGCGGGAGATTCGGCGAGCGTTATCCCAGGTCATCAGCAGAACGCCAGCATCAGCAGCAGCACCAGTGGCAGCGTGATGAGCAACGTCAATGCACACCCGACCTTCTGCATCTGCTTCCCGCAGCCGGCCGCTGCACTCGACGGGTAGTCCACACCGCAGTGAGGACACGTGCGCGCGGCCTGCGCAACCTGCTTACCGCATTCGCGGCAGGGTTTCAGGGCCATTGCTGTCTTCTTAGCCTATCGACCGTTCATGGATGCGAGGATGCCTTGAGAGGATCGTTCTCATTGAAGCAGCCGGTTGATGTCGCGGCGCACGAGATCCAGGGAGTCTTTCAACGTTGAGTACGGTCCTACGATCGTATCGGTCCACGCGGTCAGCGAATCTACCGGAAAATCCGTCTGGTCCCATCGATCCTGCGCGGCCTGATACTCTCTCTCGTAGGCGATTACCTGCACTTCGAGGATAGCCGCCCGAGTGCGCAGGCGGCGGAGCTTGTCGGCATCGCTCTCGCACGCGGTGAGCGCCAGCACGGCCGCCAGCACGATCACGGCGCCACGCATGGATGTCATTCCGTTGAGAGGAACAGGTACCAAGTCACGCCGCCCAGAACGACGCCCGCAATGCCGCTCGTCAGCACTGCCCGCCGTCGCTGCTCCCGCAGTCTCGATGCGAACCCCTGCTGATACCCAGCGATGTACTCTCCGCTGCGGCTGCTCAGATTGATGACGAGGCTGTCGGGCGGGGTCGCACCGATCGGTGCCGCAACGTATGTGACCAGCACACCCGGTATGCTGAAGGTGAATCCAGAAAGCAGCCCGAACGCAGCCCAACCATCGGCGCCCACGCTGTCTGCGGCCGCATACCCATGCTCCATTCCGGCAGCAACCGAATTGCCGGCCGTCTGTGAGGCCGCCGGCGCCGCATTCGCGAGCACCAACGTTAGCAGAGTCATCAGTCGAGCCATTCGTCCACCAGCCTTCTCATTCGAATCGCGCGAGGCGCGAGTGCCGGTATCCGGTACTTCTGCCACGCGTAGTTGTCGAGCGGCACCGTGTCCCGGATCCGCTGCTCCACCCATGCAACATCCTGTTCGAGATCGATCTCGTCCATGATGCCGAGCAGCGCGAACGTGTCGCAGCTGTGCTCGAACTCCGGGTAGTCGCCTGTGAAGTGCATCACCGTGGGCTCGTCGACGTCGCCGCGGAGCACGTGCGCGGCCTCGTGCAAGATGATGAAGTTCTCGACCTCATGTGACAGATCGTCGCGCAGGCCCAGGTAGTACTTGCCGCCGATCGCAGACGACAACTGAGCGGGCGCCTGCATGCGCATCCGGAACACCTCGAGGTTGAACACCGCAGCGATGTTCTGCACGTCGCTCGAGGTCACCGGTCGACCGCGACCGTAGTCAGGGATGGCCAGCCGCGCGGCCTTGATAGTGGCCAGCAGTTCCCTTTCCTCAGCCGTCCTCCGCGTCATCTCCGCATAGCTCGTTACGCCAGGCGATGACCTTGGCCATCTCGTCCGGTTCGAGGTTCCGCCGTCGGGCGATCTGATATCCAAAGTCTCCTCGTTCACACGGCGTGAGCAGCCCGGCATGGCGCCGGATCCACTCTGGGTCGCCGAGCGCGTGGATAATCTCTGCGGCGTTACCGGACGCTTCGAACGATGGTCCGCGCTCTCGGAGAATGCCCGGGTTGGCCGGTGCAGGCCAAAAGCCGACCCCTGCTACCCTGCGCATCTCCACAAACGACTTGATTGCCCTTCGTTTCGCCTTGGTGATCCGAGTCCAATCTCCGCGGCGCCAGCGGGATACGTCGTTGTCGGTCACCCCCGGCACCATCTCTCGGATCTCCTGGCCGCTGTAGTCCGCCACGAATTCCAGGAATTCCCGAACTAAATCCTTGTCGTCCAGAGTCTTAGCCTCGGTCACGTACGGAGCTGGAACGAGAGCCTTGACGTCCCATTCCATCCCATGTTAAGTTATCTCACGTCACTTCACGGCAGTTGAGAGACGCCGTGTGAGCCGTCCTCACAACGAAGCTAAGAGCCCTCATGGCCGCTGACAATCATTCCGTCGCTCCGTCGGCAGCTCCTCCGCTGCGGAACCGCTTCAAGGCCGCTCTGGCACTCGCTGGGGGCACGGTTGCCTCCTGGTCGCGCGGCAAGGGTCACACGGAATCCCTGGTCTGGATGAATCTCTCAGGCGAGCGCTACACGGCGGAGATTCGCGCCGACATCGCGACCGTCCTCGAGACGACCAGTGAGCATCTCGATGAAGAGATCGCGCGGGAGCGTGTCGCATGACGTGGCAACTCACCGCAGCCGGCACGTACTCCGTGCTCCGCAACGGCGTCGAGGTCGCGAGCGGGTGCACGTCTGCAACCGAGGCCGTGATCCTGTGCGCGCTGCTGGAGGCATCATGAGCGCCCATTGCGACGCGATTAACGACGTCCCGGCATTCACTCCGGGCGAAGCGGTCATGTTCGTCGATGGCAGCTCCAAGGACTTGGTCGATCGACCGGCCACGTTCATAGCGGCCGCCGGCACGCATATGGACGGCACGTGGAGGGTTCGCATTCGACTCGAGTCGGGCGAGACACGCGACGTCTACGCTCGCAGAATCTACCGTCGCCCGGTCGCTGGTGGCGCTCTCGCCGCTGGCCATGAGTCGTCTCGCATGGCGAACGATACCGCCGCTGTCACACCCCCTGTAATTCCGCATTCCGGCCGGAATGGAACCGGTTCGGACACGGTTCGGGCGGCGACATGAACACGACCGTCGCCCGTCATGACCCGCGCCGCGCGGATCGGTTGAACGCGCAGGCAGGTCTCGATCTCCAGCGCGCGGGAGGCACCGCTACGCGCATCGCTCGAAGCGCCGGCGTGTCGGCAGAGCTGGCGCGTCGCTGGTGCCGAGGCTCAAGCGGAAATCCCTTCGCACGCGCCTACCAGGTTGTTGCTGCGCTCGGTGCCGATGTCGACGCGGACCCGTACCCACTCGTGGCCGGGATAAAGATCATCGCGATCCAAACTCAGGTGCTGCGCATGACTGACGAGCAGCTCGTCCACCGATTCCACGAGGTGCTGACGAAGGCGACCGCTGCCGAGGCCGATCAACTGATGCGCAAAGTGAATCTCGCGCGCAGCCGCGACCTGGCGGGACTACGAGACGCATCCGCGATCGAGGCGACACTCGACGAACAACTCGCCGCGATCTGCGCCGAACTCCAGCAGCGCGGCATCGACCCATGGACGTGGGAATGACGATGAACGCGATCGTGCGACGCTCGGCCGCCATGGGCGTGCTGACGTTCGTCGGATTCGCCCTCGGCGTTGCTGCCGTGCCGTCACCGACGATCCAGCATCGCCAGGCCGAAGCCGACGTCGTCCGCTGCACGGAGGCGCTCGAGCTCACCCTTCATTTCACTGAAAGCGCGATCCACCAGCTGCGCGATCACATCGGTAGGCTGCCTACCGATTCGTACCGGTCCGCGATCGCACAGGACGGAGGCCGCTGATGGACATTCTCGCCGGCGTTGTGATATGTGTCCTGGTCGCGTGGTTGATAATGATCGTGCCGATCGCGGGCGCGATGGCAGGGCTCGAGGAGCGGCAGAAGCACCAGGTACCGCCGCGAGTCGTGCTCGATCGCGACGCACCTCTCGAGCACAGCGAGAGGGAGCCGCACGCGGCCATCGGCGCACTGATGGACGAACTCGCCCGCGATGGCGCCCGGCAGCTGGGAGAGCGGTCGTCATGATGTTCTGGATCGGTTTCGTGGCCGGCGGCTTTGTGTGCGGATCCATCGGCCTGCTGCTCGGGTGCATTCTCGCGGCCGGTGCGCGTGCCGATGAGCGGATGGCGTTCGTGCTGGAGAGGGAGGGTGCGGTCGTGGGGCGCATGAGAGAGTAATCGAGGGTCGTGGCGACGGTTGCGCCCGTCGTCCGTGGGAGTCCTGCCTGCTCCCACACCCTCATTGAAAAGCAGAAGCCGCCCAGTGCACCCGGGAAGGTAGACACTGAACGGCTTCAGGACCCGGCGAACCGGGGTCACCTGTCAAATATGGAGAATGAGATGAGCGAGAGCAACGATCAGAATGGAAACGGCGGGACGGCGCTAACTACATCGGAGCAGCCCGGCATAGAAAACATCCGAAGAGCTGGGGCCGTCGCCGTTGCCGAGCGGAAAGCGCTCCGCGAGATGTACGTCATGCTCGAGGGCTGCGAGTGGGGCAGCGGGAACAGCGTCGTTCGAGGATCCGGATTCTCCGATTCGGCGCGGGCCGCGCTCGCCAAGCTGTGCGTGGTCACGCGAGCGAATCCACAGATCCACATCGACATCCTGGGCGGCAAGCCGTACCACAACGCGCAGTATTTCCGCGATCGAGTCTCGCCCGATCCGTATTTTATCGACGACGTCCAGCGGAACATCTCGCCTGGCATCATCGTGCAGCTGCGCGAGCAGGCACAGCAGGCGCTCGATGAGGCGAAGCGCATGGGGCTGCCGGAGCCGACGCAGGAGGTTCAGGACCTGCTGGCGGATGCGCGCATGATCGCGCGGCTTCACTCCGAGTACGCCGTGCCGGCGTGGGCGACGATTGCGTACGAGACGATCATCCGCCGCTACACGGAGAACGCGCCGCTGGACAAGATCCGGAACGGCGAGGTCGCGGACCCCTCCGTGTTCATCCGTACGGTGCGCGAATGCAATTGGGCCGGCAATAAGCCGGAAAGGAAGAAGAGCGGCGGCGGCACGTACGATCCTGACCCCATCGGCAACATGGATCCGGAGAAGACGGCACGCACCCGTTCGTTCCGCCGCTGTGCACGCAACGCGTTCTCCGTGTGGTTCGACAAGTTCGACGATTCGATCCAGCGCGCGTACGAAATGGTCGAGGCGGAGTGGGAGGAAGTGAAGGACCGGCCGCTGCCTCCCGGAAATGCCATCGCAACCGGCGACGGCGAACCCACCTCCACGCGCGCCGCGCTGCCGGAGCGGCTGCCGGTGAGTGACATCACGAGCGCCGATGAGCGTGAGCCGGAACCCGTGGAAGCGCGCACGACGCAAGCGACGACACCCGCCCGCGAAGCCACGACGGCCGCGGCGCCTGCGGAGCCTGCTGCCGAGGAGCAGCCGAACGGCGAGTTCACCGAAGCGGACCGCCAGGAGCTCCGGAAGCGCCTGTTCCCGGACCTGCTGGAGAACGGGATCAAGGGCGAGCCTGCACGAAAGGCGTGGGCCACGGAGAACGAGCTGCCGGAATCCACGAAGACGTGGACGCGTCGCGACTTCGATGATGCATTCCGCATCCTCGAGGGACCGGCGCGGGAGGAGCTGCTCGAAGCGGTCGGCGCGCACGGCTTCGAGTCCGTCGACGAGTTCTGCACCGCACGTTCGCTGGAGCTGCCGGTGACGCTGAAGGACGTGAAGGCTCTCAGCCGTATCGTCCGTGCGAGTTCGTGATGAGTAGTTCTCTTTGCGAATGCGGATGCGGCGAGGAAGCGCCCTTGGCGCCGCGCAACAAGATTTCTCGGGGATGGATTAAAGGTCAGCCCGTGCGCTTCAAGGCCGGCCACAACCTCCGCATGCGAACTGGTGAGAATCACCCGTCGTGGAACGGAGGTAAGCGACGCAAGGCCGGTGGCCGTTATGTCGGCGTAAGGGCTCCGGATCACCCGCGTGCCGATCCGAGCGGATATGTCCTGGAGCATATCCTGGTAGCAGAACGCGCCCTCGGAAAGGCTCTTCCGGAAGCGTGTCAGGTGCACCATTTGAACGGTGATGGCACCCTGAACTCCGGCAGAAACCTGGTGATTTGCCAAGACCAGGCCTACCACCATCTCCTGCACCGGCGGCAGCGTGCTCTAGATGCGTCCGGTCACGCTGACTGGATCCGCTGCAACATCTGCCGTGGATACGGACCCGCGGAAGACATGTACCTGCGCGACGGCGGCAAATGGGGAAGTCACCGAACCTGCCAGACCGAGAAGAATCGGCAGCGACCCTCCCGCGCCGGAGGTGCGAGATGCGCGGCGTAGCGACATCCGATTTGCACCTCTCGTTCACGCGCCATCCGGCGGTGATCGCAGGCCGAAACGCTCGCGCAGTCGACGTCGAGCGGGCATGGGACGCCGCGGTGCAGCACGCGGTCGATTATCAGCCCGACCTGTTCACGGTGGCCGGGGATTGCTTCGACCATCCGAGACCGTCGATGCACGCGCTGAAGGCATTCCAGCGCGGCATCATGACAGTGCTGCGCGAGACGGACGCTCACGTCGTCGTAATCGTCGGCAACCATGAAGGCAGTCGTACCGTTGAGGCGCTCTCTCCCGTCGTGGTGGTCGATGATCTGGACAAGCGCGTGCACGTCGTGCAGCAGCCGGAGCGTCTGGTCCTCCTGATTCATCGCACGGGGGAGCGCTGTGCGATCGACTGCTTCCCGTTCGGCGTTCTCGGCCAGGCGGGCGCGCACGAGTTGGCACCGGATCCGTCGGCGGACGTTTCGATGTTGCTCATCCATGCAGCGGTGCGGAGCAGCGCGTCGCCGGCGGCGGTGCCTTCCTTCTATGCCGGGCCGGACAAAGTGGATGTCGGTCCGTTCGCGGATCAGTACGACGTCATCGCCTGCGGCGACTTCCACGAGTTCCGTCGGCTGCACCCGAAGCGGCTGGCGTTTTACAGCGGCAGTGTGGAAAGGACGTCATCGAACATCTGGGATGAGCCCGCGCCGAAGGGCGTCGTGGCGTATGACACCGCCGATGGCTCGCTCGAACTGCTGAAGATCCCGACGCGGCCGATGCATGACATCGACTACCGCGGCACGCCGACGGCCGAAGGCGTGAACGAAGCGCTGGCGCTGCTCGTGGAGCGTGACTACGACGGCGTGATGGCTCGCCTCGTCGTCGAGGACTTCCCGCGCGAGGAGAGGGACGGACTGGATCAGAATCTCGTGCGCAACCTACGGAATCAGTGCCTGCACTTCGACCTGACGCTGCGCTATCGCGAGAGCCAGCGGCAGGAGGTGCAGGCCCGCCGCGAGAACATCGCTCGGAGCCTCGATGAGGAATGCGAAGCGTTCATGGCGGACGACCCGCAGGCCGTGCGCGAGACGGCGCTCGAGTTCATGAGCGCAGCGGGAGGAACATCATGAACGACAGCTCGTCGATCCCGTGGGAGTTGGCATACGCACTACGTGTGCTTCTCGATGAGGGCTTGGGCGAAAACGTCTACCATGTTCGCGATGATGAGCTCAAGGGCTGGGAGGGTCCACGAGTCGTCGCTTACGGCAACGCCTGCACGGTGGCGGAGCAGTACGCGGTGCCGGCAGACGCAACGAGGACTCCGCCGACACCGGAGGAGCAGGAGATCGCAAAGCTGCAGGCTGAGAAAGAGGAGATCGACGCTCGCATCGCTCAGCTGCGAGGTGCGCCATGAGACTGATCAGCATCCAACTGCGGGACTTCCGGGCGCATGAGGACACGCGAGTCGACTTCCCGGGGAGCGGCGTCATCTCGTTCACCGGATCGAACGAGGCCGGCAAGTCCACGATCGCGGTCGAGGCGCTGCTCTTCGCGTTGTTCGGTGCACCGGCGATACGCGGCAAGCTGGACGGCGTGAAGTTCAAGGGCGCGCCCGCCAAGCGGCGGCCGGAAGTGGAGCTCGTGCTCGAGCTGGACGGCGAGCGGATCCGGATCGTGCGGACGGACAAGAACGCCAAGGTGTTCGCCGGCGAAGCCGACATTCCGGTTGCTGCCGGCACGTCTCCCTCGAACGGGTATCTGCGCCAGCGGCTCGGGCTGTCGCTCGAGGAATTCTCGGCAGCGTTCGTAGCGCAGCAGCGCGACCTGGCGCGTATCGCCGGCATGGGCCCGGTGGAGCGGCAGCAGTTCATCCGCGAAGTGATCGGAATATCGCGCATCGACCGTGCACTGAAGTCACTCCGTCGCCGGAAGAACGAGCTCGCGAGCGAGCGCGAAGGACTCGCCGTCGGCCTCGGTGAGCGGAGCCCACTGCTCGAGGAGCGGGACTCCGCGGCCGCGGCGGTTGCATCTGCCAGCGACGCCTGCCACACGGCCTCGGTCGCCATCGGCGCCGCGACCGCTGAGGCTTGGCAGGCGAGCGAGGCGCTGGCCACGTCGACCGCGCGGAAGGACGCGCACGATGCGGCGGCACGACGTCTCGACACGGCGCAGGCTGATTGCCGGAGCGCGCGCATCGAGATCGACCGGCTGAACGTCGAGCTGACGGACGCGCACGCGGCGCGTGCTGCGCTGGCGGCCGAGCAGGTCGAGCTGCAGAAGATCCCGGGGCTCCGCACGGAGCGCGACCGGCTTCTGGCCGCGAAGGCGGCCGCATCGGAGCGCACGACGCTCGAGCATTCCGCGCAGATGGCGCAGCACGATGTGCAGCAGTACGGCGACTACGTGAAGGACTGCGATCGCGTGATCGCGGAGTACGACCAGCAGGTGTTCGCCGCATTCAAGGAGGAATACCGGGCTGCCCAGGAGCGGTTTAGTCGCATGATCGCGGATCGTACGCGCCAGCACGCTGAGCTCAACGCCGCGGCGGACGCGGCCAGCAAGCGCGAAGAGAAGATCGCGCAGCAGATCCGGACGCTCTACGCGCACGGCGCCGACGGTCAGTGCCCGCTGTGCCTGGGTGACCTGACTGACCGGTTCGAGACCGTCATCGAAACGCTGGGCGATGAGGCCAACCTGCTCTGCAGTGAGGCCACGGATCTCCGCGATAGCGCGGCCGCGCTCGCCGACCCGTCCGATGACGAGCTCGCGCTCGACGCGGAACTCGAAGACCTGAAGCAGAAGGGCGAGCGGTACCGGCAGGCGGAGAAGGATTGCACGGCGGCCAAGGAGCAGAAGCCGTCATGGGCGCGTCAGCTCCAGATCGCGAAGAGCCGGGTCGCGGAGTGCGCCGCGAAGCTGACTGCGCTGCCGAATGCCGTCTACATCCCGGAGGCGCTCGTCCAGGTGAACGATGAGATCACGCGCCTCGAGGCGATCGACCGCGGTCTCGCAGACGTCCGCGGCCGCGCGTCCCGTATCGATCTGCTGCTGGAGCAGCGGTCGGCCGCTGAGCAGCGCGCCACGGACGCCGAAGCGCACGTGAAGCAGGCAGAGGAGGCGATCGCTGCTGCCGAGTTCGATCTCCAGCACCACACGGTGGTGACGGCGGCCGCGAAGGTCACGGAGCAGGCGCTGGCGGCGGCGCGGCAGGAGGAAGCGCGCGCGACGGAGCAGCTGCGCGGGGCCGAGGCGGCGCTCAGGAAGGCGGAGCAGGCACTCGCGGCCTATGACACGCGCGCGGGCCAACTCGACGCCCTGACGCAGACCGTCCAGGTGCACGAGGCAGCAGCCGAGCGGCTGGATGCGTTCCGCGTCGCGGCCGCGGCGACACTCCGCCCGGAGATGGAGGAGTACATGTCCGGGTTCATCTCGGTCCTGACCGACGGCCGTCATGAGAGCGTGACGATCGGCGACGACTTCTCGGTGATCTGCCAGGAGTCCGGCGTCGACATGGAGGTGATCAGCGGCGGGGCGGAGGATGTGGTCGCGCTCGCACAGCGCGTGGCGCTCTCTCAGATGATCGCAGAGCGGAGAGGCCGGCCGCTGTCGCTGCTCGTGCTCGATGAGCCGTTCGGCGCACTCGACGCAGAGCGTCGGCCGGCGGTGCTCGATTTCCTGCGGCGGCTCTCGGCGACGTTCAGTCAGGTCGTCGTGATCAGCCACGTCGACGAGTCCAAGTACGCAGCCGATCACGTGATCCAGGTGGAGCACGATGCGGCGAGAGGCTGCTCGCGCGTGCTGATGCCCGACATCGCCGGCGAAAGTCGGCAGGAGTCGGCGATCAGCGGCGAACGCCGGCAGAGTCCGGCGGGAGCGGCAGCATGACGCTGATTTTGTCGTCTGACTTCGGCGTTCCGGATGTGCACTTCCAGCGTGTCGCCCACACAATGCGTCAGCGCGCGAAGTACTCGCCGACCTTCGATGGCGCGGCCGAGTTCCGTAACCAGCTGCTGCTGCGAACGCTCACGCGCGATGATCTGCAGACACAGGCGCGGCTCATGTTCAGTCGCGATGTGGGGCACCACACATCCGGATGGATGAAGAACCCGGATTACGAGAGGTGCTGGCATCTGTCGATCAGCTACCGGGATCGCAGGACTGGCATTCCTATTCCGCACGAGATGCGTGTATCGGAGCGGTGGTGCCGCGCCTTCTTCCGCGACGACCTGCGTTACGCCTGGTGCGAGTCGCCGAAGTCACCGCGGGGAATCGATCTCGGGGTGTGGCATTGGCGCGTGTTCACAGACGAGCATTGGCGGGCGATTCTGCCGCGAGGCGAGGTCTACTCGACGGAATTCACGGAGCTCGGCTGGAAGTCGGCAACGGAGCTGTTTGACCTCGGCCAAGGCGGCGGTGTGATCAGCACCGTGGATCCGTCATGAGCGCAGCGTGCAGCAGGGGATGGGGCGCGCGGTGCGCGTCCGCGAGTGGCCCGCGCTGCACCTGCGCGTGCAACGGTCAGAATCATGGCAACCCAGCCGCCCGGAAAGCCGAACAGGAGGATCTCATGCCGAACCTGACGGACCACCGTGTATTCCAGCGTGAGTTGATCTGCGCACGGTGCGAACATCCCATCGCGGCCGGAGATGAGCCGGCAGCCGGCGAGTGCCGTTGCGGGAGCGGCGACGTCGTCGAACGCAATTATCGGGAATTCCTGCCCGGTGCTGATGCAGTGCGTGACGTCCGCTGCGTGCGGCATGACGCGGGCGCACTGGTCGACATCCCGCAGCGCTTTGTCGTGCATTCGCCCACCGGCTTCGAGTTCGGATACGGCGGCAGCGGCCCGGCGGACCTCGCGCTGAACGTGCTCGCGCTGTTGGTTCCGCCGCAGGAAGCGTGGAGGCTGCATCAGCGATTCAAGTTCGACTGCATTGCGAAGATCCCGCGAGACGGCGGCGTCATCGAGGCTGCGTCCGTTCGCGAGTGGATCCGCCTCCAGTGGGAAGCGGCGGCCGCGTGATGGACGCACCTGCCCGCCCTGCGCGCTGCTCCCGCGGCCGGCTGCTCCGCCAGCATTCGGAGGAGTGCTGGCGAGCGACGCAGTACGTGGGTACGCGCGGCATGTCCGGAGCGGGCGACATGATCCTCCAGGAGTCGCGCGGGCGGATCGTGCGTCATCTCTGCGAGACGTGGGGCGCGCAGCGCGTGCTGTCGCACATGCAGAAGGTGTTCAGCGTTCTGCGCGTCGTCGAGCGCAAGGTGGTCATGGGATGAGCCAGCCGCAGCCGTCTCTGTTCATCGACCCGGGCGAACGTCGTGAGCGCATCGTCGTCGAGCTGCTGCGCAGATTCCCGGCGTACGGAGAGGGCACACCGGAGAATCATCGGAACGCGACGTCGGTGACGCTGGCAAAGCAGCCGCCAACGTTCGCGTTCGGCGTGCCGGTGAGGGCGGTCGTCGATGCGGTGCTCGACCTGGCCGAGGAGGCCGATCGGTGAGCAAGATCGAATGGACGCAGCAGACCTGGAATCCGATCGCAGGGTGCAGCCCGGTATCGGAGGGCTGCAGAAACTGCTACGCGGCCCGCGAGGCCATCCGGCTGCAGGAGAATCCGACTGTCCAGATCCGCGCCAAGTACGAAGGCACCGCCGTCATGCGTGGTGCTGATGCGCACCGACGCGCGGTATTCACGGGACGCGTAAATCTCGCGCCGCAGCTGCTGGGGCTCCCGCTCCGATGGAAGCGCCCGCGCCGCGTGTTCGTGAACAGCATGAGCGACCTGTTTCATGAGAAGGTACCGATCACGTTCATCGCGCACGTGTTCGCCGTGATGGCCGCGACGCCGCGTCATACGTACCAGGTCCTCACGAAGCGGCCGGAGTGGATGGCGACGCTTCTGAATGACGAGTATTTCTGGCAGCAGGTCCACGGCTTCGGCATGGAGCAGTGGTGGGACGTCGACGCACTGGCGACCATCGGCGAGATCGGTCCGCTGCACCCGCTCGTGAACGTGTGGCTCGGCACATCCGTCGAGGACCAGGCAGCCGCGGATGAGCGGATCCCGCACTTGCTGCGCACGACGGCGGCCGTGCGATTCCTGAGCTGCGAGCCGTTGATCGGGCCGGTGGACCTGACGGGGTTCTTTCTCATTCCCGTCGCCGATCGTGGGTCATTCGATTCACCGATCGACTGGGTGATCGCCGGCGGCGAAAGCGGGCCCGGCGCGCGTCCGTGTGACATCGATTGGCTCTACACGATACGGGACGCGTGCAGGGACTTTCAGGTGCCACTATTCGTGAAGCAGCTCGGCGCGCAGCCGATCGCGGCCGATCTCACGCACACGCGGAGCGGATATGCGCTCCTGCCGGACAGCAGTGGCTATGCCCTGATGATGCGCAGTCCGAAGGGTGGCGATCCGTCTGAGTGGCCGGAGACGCTGCGGATTCGGGAGTACCCGAACATTACGGCGGGGGTGTGACAGTGCTGCCGTCCAAGGACTCTCCATTGGTAGCGGAATACGCGCCGACGGTATGGAGCGGTGTGTACTTCATCGAGGCAGTCGGCACCGGGCTCGTGAAGATCGGTTTCAGCCGGAATGTAAAGCGCCGCATGGAGTACCTGCGAACCACATGCCCCCACGAGCTACGTCCGCTCCTGCTGCTGACCGATGGTTCGCCAGCGCTGGAGGCGGAGCTGCATCGACAGTTCGCGCACTGCCGAGTTCGTGGAGAATGGTTCCGTGTGGAGGATCCGGCCCTGCTGGAGTTCATCCGCGGCGATGGCGGGTCGTCATGAAGCGCCCTGGCAATCCGATGCCCGAGCCCCGGGGCCGGCCGCCCCGGCCGCAGGTCAACGTGCATCAAGCTACGGAGCCGCTCGACATTGACGCGTTCGCCGCGCATCTGGCCGCCCTGGTGCTCGAGCTAGAGGGCGTGGACGTGGCGCCGGCGACGCGAGAGCGTAGGATGGGGGCATGAACAGCCCCATCACCGGAGGAATGGAATGAGCCACACCGGCATCGCGCTGGGCTATACCCGCGTGAGCACAGAACGACAGGCGGACGAGGGTCGCACCTCGCTGTCCGACCAGCAGGCCGCGATCGAGGCGAAGGCCGCCGCGCTCGGCACGACCGTTACGCTATGGTTCCGTGACGAGGGAGCGAGCGGGGCGACGGCTGCCGGTCGTCCGGCGTTCAGTGCGCTCATTGAGTATTGCGAGTCGAATCCGCAGCCGCGGCGCGCGCCCGGCGACGTGCTCGTGATGACGTTCTCCCGGTTCGGCCGCTTCGACAATCCGGAGGAGGCGCCGTACTGGCGGCACCGCCTGCTCCTGGCCGGCTGGGTCGTACGCTTCGCGGAGGGGGATGTCGAGGGCGATGTCGCGCCCATCATGCGCGCCGTCGGCGACGTGGAAGCCTCGACGTACCGCAGGAACCTGCGCGCGAACACGCGGCGGGGGATGAAGGGCGCCGCGTCGCAAGGATACTGGACCAGGGAGGCTCCGTTCGGGTTTCGGCGCATGGTGGTGCTCCCGCCGGAGTCTGCGCGCGTGCTGGAGGTTGGACAGTTGAAGGCGCCGAACGAGAAGGTAAAGCTCGTGCCCCACACCGTGGAGGCGAAGATCGTCGCGTGGGCGTATCGCGCGTATGCCGAGCGCGAACACACCGCGTGCTCGCTCGCGCGCGAGCTCAAGACCATCGTGCCGTCGAAGCCGTGGGGGCCGCAGCTGCTACTGGCATTGCTCCGAAACCCCGCGTACTGCGGCGACGTACTCGGCGGTCGTCGACGCGGCGAGAGTGACACCGCGCACATTCGGGCGGTCCCGGAGCTCTACGGGATGAGGAACGCGCACGAGCCGATTGTTTCACGCGAGCTCTGGGAAGCGGCGCAACACCGCATGAGTGAGAACCGGAAGATCGGTCGCGGCGTTGCGTCCACGTACCTGCTGTCCGGCCTCCTGCATTGCCCGTACTGCACGGGGCACTACGTCGGCGGCGGCGGCGGCCGGAAGTTCCACAGCAAGACCCGGCGCGAGCGGCGGCGCTTCTATCGTGACGCCGGCGGGATGGATGGCATATGCCCTGGCCGCATCGGCACCGTCATGCGCTACATCATCGAGGATGCGGTGATCGCGACGATGACGAAGACGATCCGCTCACGCGCAGTGCGCGGCCGCGTCGAGCAGCACATAGAACGCGCGCTGTCGGGGTCTCCCGACGCAGGCGAGAGCGAGGCGACACTGCGCAGGACGCGATCGCGCCTCGATGAGCGGCGCGATCGCCTGATTGCACTCATGCTGAACGGCACCGTGACGCAGGCGGAGGGTGCGGGCCAGATGGAGCAGCTCCGCACGAGCATCGCGGACACCGAGCGGCGCATCGAGTCGCTCCGGTTCGTCGCGCGTCGACGCGTACCGCGCGCGGAAGAGCGCGACCGGCTCGTGCAGATGGTGATGGACTTCCCTGCGCTCGCCCAGCGGCTGAAGGGCCCGGCGCTCCGCGCGCTGCTCGAGCGGTGGCTCGCGGCCGCAACGTTCGACAAGGTGACCCGCGAACTGGAGCTCCACATTCGACCCGTGCCCTCGCTCGCCTTTCAGCCTGCAACCCGGGCGGGGCGAGATGATCCGCCGCAAGGTCCCCGCCCGCTAATCCGCCGGGTCAATCTCATCCAGCCTGGCTACTCGCCGTGGGCCCAGCTCGAGGCCATGGAGCGCGGCGCATGAAGAACCGCCACTCCCGCCGCTCCATTCGGCAACGCCGCCGTCGTCGCGCGCGCCGGTGGATCCACATGCTGCGCGCGATCGCGATGCAGGTCGCTGGGAGGGCTGCATGAGCGGACTCGTGCGCTGCCCCCACTGCAGCCGGCGACTCGACGCCACCTTCACGACGGACCTGCACGGGCACGTGCAGGAGCACGTCGAGTTCTGCGGGTGTCCGGAGAGTCGTCGCCTGGCCGGGATATGCAAGTACTGCGATCTGCCCACCGACAGCTCACGCTCCCGCTACTGCGGCGATGAGCACCGCCGGCGCGGCCAGCGGGAGGCGTTTGCCAGGTACCGCCGATCGGCGAAGGGCAAGGCATCCCAGAAGCGAGAAAACCGTAGACGTCGCACCGCAACGGGTCGTGCGAAGCGTCGCCTGTACGAGCGCGATAACCGGTCCACGCCAGAGTGGCGCGCCAGGCGGAGCGCCCGCCGGAAGGCGCTCGCGAAGAAGAAGCCGGAACTGAAGCGCGAGCAGCACCGCCGATACAAGGAACGATATCCGGAGCGCGTGCGCGAGCAGATGCAGCGGGCGAACGCGAAGCGTGCGGATGCGAAACGTGAGCACATGCACCGGTACGCCACGAAGTACGTCGGCCCCGGACGATCTCCCACCTGCCGGGACTGCAATGGGGAGATCCCGTTCAACGGCCGCGGCCGGCCGCACGCGCGGTGCGAGACATGTGATCCGAAGAGCTGGTCGCGGAATCAGTCCGCGGCATCGCCGCAGGAGCGGGCCGCATGAAGATCCGCATCGCCACCGCTCGCCGTGCATGGGAGTGCCGCACGATGAACTGGCATCCGGAAATCGGCACCGTTAACGGACCGCGCCGCGTGCTCGACGGCGGCGATGTGCCCGCTGATCACACGCATCAGATCGCGCCGGGCTCCCGCTTCGTCCAGTTCCAGATGTACGGTGAGACGCAGCGCATGTGCGAAGCCTGCGCGCGCGCGGCGGGAGTACTGCAATGACGCACGTCATCCACCGCTCCAGCAGCGTCGAGTGGTCGACGCCGCGCCGGCTCTTCAACGAACTCGATCGCGAGTTCGGGTTCACGCTGGACGTGTGTGCCACGCCCGCCAATGCGACGTGCGATCGCTTCTTTACTGCGGAGCAAGACGGTCTGCTTCAGGAGTGGGACGGCGTGTGTTGGATGAACCCTCCGTACGGAAAGACTCTCGGCACCTGGATCGCGAAAGCGTACGAGGCAGCGCGCGCCGGCGCGACGGTCGTGTGCCTGGTGCCGGCGCGGACGGACACCAGCTGGTGGCACGATCTCGTGATGGGCAAAGCTGAGGTCCGCTTCCTCCGCGGGCGTATTCGGTTCGGTGATTCGAAGGGACCCCGCGCGCCGTTCCCGTCCGTGGTGCTGATCTATCGGCCGCAGGTGCCGGGATGACGCCGACACCGCTCGACCGCGCTGCCCTGCTGATTCTGGACGGCATCCTGAAGCAGCTCCCGAAGCTGTCGCCCGACCGCCTCGACCACCTGCTCGCCCGCGTGTCCTGGATCCACCGCCAGCGCGTCGCCAAGGCGCGCGCCCAGGAGAACGCGCAGAAGGCGCGCGAGCTCGTTGTGCGCATGCAGAGCGCCGCCGCGCACACCAACGGCGCATCCATCGACCCCCCCCCCCCGCGACGTCGGTAGCGCCATGACGATCAAGGATACGTCGCGCATGGGGAACCGCCACCGGCCGAAGAAGAACGATGCTGGAGACTGGGTCTGCATCGTCTGCGATACACCACTGGAGCACAGCGGCCGCGGCCGCGTGCCGGTGTTCTGCACCACGCACAGGAATCCATCAACCCGCGCCGAGCTCGGCGCATCACACCACACCCGGGAAGGCACACAATGAACGTCGTCGTAGGAAGGACCCCGCTCGAGCCCCACGAAGTGGAGGAACTCCGGCTCTCGATCGTCGACCGTGTCACTGCGGTCAGTCGCGTGAAGAAGGCCGCGGAAAAGGCGAACATGGAGAACACCGTCGAAGATGCAGACAGCATCATCGTGGTGTGCAAGCGGCTGAAGCTGCTCTTCGACCCGAACGATCACCCGAAGGAGGAAACCCGCCGCACGCAGGCGGACCTGTTTACCGGCCGGCCGAGCCAGTCGATCGAGGAAGCCACAGCCGACGCGGCGCAGATTGCTGACCGCCGGATCCGTCACCGCGAGATCGTGCGCGCGATCGCCGGCATCATGTATCCCGGGCCGGAGGACAAATCCCACCAGCCGGACGAGGTCCTGCGCGCGGCGCTGATCGACACGCTCGAGGAGGTGAACCACGTCGACAATGAAGGCGAGAAAGGCGAGAAGATGTGGGCGGGCATCTACCGCCACGAGACGCAGGACAAGAAGGTCGTGTGGTGCGCGGTCAGCACCCAGGGCGGCGTCGAGCGGTTCTGGTACGACATCGATCCCGAGCTCACGAAGTTCAGCCCGGAGGCGCTGGCGCCGACGCTGACCGGCGACGCGCTGCTGCCCATCCTGCGCGAGGCGTGGGGGCTGCCGGATCCGGCCGTGCGCGAGCGAGAGATCCGCGCCGCGGTGGTGGGGCTGCTGAATGGATTCGAGCTGACGCATGAGCACCGCGTCGCGATGGACGAGGATGAGGACACACTCGGCAATCTGATCGCGAATCACCTCGATAGTGTGACGGAGAAGCATCCGACCGAGGACGACGGTGACCTGCCCGTGGGTTTCGTGCGGCACACGGAGGAGTCCGGCCGGAAGGTACTGCTGTACGTCACAGGGGGCGTGGGGATCGAGCTGTACTACGACGTGCCGGAAGCAGGACCGGCGGATGATTCCCTGCCCGATCTGAACGAGGATGCGTTCCTCGCGATCGCGCGCGAGTCCCTCTTCCCTGCTGACATGGAAGAGCCGGCCGCAACCCCGCAGCCGGAGACCGCGGAGGAATGGTCGCACCGGATCCGCCCTGCGCCGGAGCCGGACCCGAAGAAGCAGATCACGACCGAGATGGCCGTGCAGACGATGCACAGCATCCTCGTGCTCGATACACCGGGCGCCGTGGACGCATGGCACGAGTTCGCGCAGCGTGCGTGCACCGATGCGGAGCTGCTCCAGCAGGTGACGGACTACCTGATCATCCGGAGCCAGGGCAAGAACAAGATCAGCGGCACCGAGATGATCGGTGTCACGGGCAACGCCGACAACCTGCAGCCGGTCTCCTATGACCTCACCATCGAGCCGCTCCGCATCGTGCTCGGCAAGGGCAAGGCGAAGAAGCCGATCGACGGCGACTCGCTGCTGGTGCTGATCCGTGCGCTGTTCGACGTCGAGCGGCCGGAGGAAGTGGCGCCGGAGGACCAGGCGATCGCCGTGCCCGCTGAGAGCGAGCAGGAGGAGGCGGTGCCGGCATGAAGGTGACCGCAGTCGCCACGGAGCAGATCACTGAGATCGATGGCGTCACCGCTCGGGTGTGGAAGGGCACGACCGAGAACGGCGTGGAATTCATCATGTTCGTGGCCCGCGTCGCGGTGCACAAGGACGCCGACCCGGCGGAGTTCGAACGCGAGCTGAAGAGCATACCGCCTCCGCGTATTACGCCGCTGGCGCATGTGTTCGACCCGCGGATGTTCTGATGACCGCACCCCCGGTCCTCCAGTTCACCCCGGGCGCGTCCGGGGTCGGCGTCGACCTCGAGCGGCTGATCTCGTCGCGCGCGCTCGTCCAGGCGGACAGCGGCGGCGGGAAGAGCTGGCTGCTGCGCTACATCATCGAGCAGCTATACGGACGCGTGCAGATCGTGGTGCTGGACCCGGAGGGTGAGTTCGCTACGCTCCGGGAGCGGCACGACTTCCTGCTCGCCGCCGGCGACGACGGCGACGTCCGCGCGGATCCGAAGACCGCGAAGCTGCTCGCGCGCCGCGTGCTCGAGCTCAGCGCGTCCGCGATCGTCGACATCTACGAGCTGCAGCTACCAGCCCGCCGGAAGTATGTGCGGCTATTCCTCGAGGAATTGATGCACGCGCCGCGGAAGCTCTGGCGGCCGCTCCTGGTGTTCATCGACGAGGCGCACACGTTCGCACCTCAGACCGGCGATGCCGAGTCGCTCAGCGCGATTGTGTCCCTCTGCACGCTCGGCCGTAAGCGCGGCTTTGCCGCGGTGCTCGCCACGCAGCGGATCAGCAAGCTCCACAAGGACGCCGCCGCTGAGCTCAAGAACAAGTTCATCGGCAGCTGCGGGCTCGACCTGGACATGAAGCGAGCCGGCGACGAGCTGGGCTTCGACAAGGACGGCCGGTTGCAGCTGCGATCGATGCAGCCGGGGACGTTCTACACGTTCGGCCCCGCGATCAGCGAGCGCGGCGTCAACCTGGTGCGCTCCGGACCGGTGAAGACGACGCACCCGGAGCCCGGCGCAATCGCGCCCCCTGCCCCGCCGCCGCCGGCGGCCGTGAAGAAACTGCTCGGCCAGATGAAGGACCTCGAGCGGGAAGCCGAGGATGAGGCGCGCTCGATCGAGGATCTGCAGCGCCAGCTCGCGGCGGAGAAGTCGAAGGTGCGAAAGCTCGAGCGCGGCGTTTCAAAACCGTTGCAAACTGAAACGGTCGTCGACGAGAAGGCGATCGCGCGCGCAGTCGCGACCGCGGAGCGTCAGCTGCGCAACGAGTTCAACCAGGCGCAGCTCGAGCAGCGCGGCGTCGATCGGCAGCTGCGCACGCAGATCACGACGCTCGGAAAGCAGCTCGGCCGTATCGGCGGGCTCGCCGGTCAGATCGTGCAGCTGTGTGGCGTCGACTTGGGGGAGGTGGCGGCCGCAGCGCCGGTGAAGCCGAACGGCAGCGCAGCCGCGGCACCTGGTCCTGTTCCTCGACCGGAAAAGAGGACCATCCCCCTGCCGACCACAGAGCGCGCGTCGCGTCGTACGGCCGTTTCGTCCTCGACTGACGGCATCGGCACCCCGGAGCAGCGCATTCTGAACGCGCTTGCGACGTACGAGGGGTTCGGGATGGACGTGGTGGAACGCGACGCGGCTGCGGCAATGGGCGGATACAAGCCGGGCAGCGGTCACGTGAACAACACGGTGGGGCGCCTCTCTTCCGCCGGCCTCGTGGAGATCCCATCTGGCGGCATGCTGGCCCTGACAGACGCGGGTCGCGCGATCGCAGAGGCGGACGAGGTCCGGTCTCTCGCCGACGTGCACGCGATCTGGATGGGGCTCCTGAACGGGCCGCAGCAGAAGATCCTGCAAGTCCTCCTCGAGGACTATCCGGACCCGGTCGACCGTAACGAGCTCGCCGCGCGTGCGGGATTCCAGCCGGGCTCCGGCCACGTCAATAACACGATCGGCAGCCTGACAAAGCTGAAGGCGGCAACGGTGCCTGTGAAGGGCCAGGTCGCGGCGTCGGCGCTGCTCTTCCCGGAGGGACTGTCATGATGGAGCTCAGTGACCTGCGAGACCGTTCGCTACGACCACCAATGCCAGCGGAGGCGATGTAATGCCCTACACCGAACGAGAACTCGAGGACTGGGTCTGCGCCAACATCGAAACAGCGCTCGACCGGAAGAATGCGCGCGTGATAGGACGACAGGTGCGGCTGCCGCACGGTGGCATCCTCGATGTTCTGGCGCTCTTCCCGGTGGGCACGGATCACCTCGCCCTGGCCGTCATCGAGTTGAAAGCAGGGCCCGTCGGCCGCGACGCGGTAGCGCAACTGCTTTCGTACATGGGTGCGCTCGAGGAGGTAACCCGCGGCCTCGCGGGGGCTATGACCTGCCCGTACACCGAGCTATGGGGATTCGTCGCGGGACCATCCCTCACGACCGACGCTGGCCTTTGCCTGAAGGCCCTTACCGGCTCCGTCAGGTTCATGCAGTTGACTCCCCGGATCGTGTCGGAGGTGTGGAGTGGCATCGACTGCAACCTCCCCGCAGAGGCAGTCGCCAGCACGGCTCGGATCGTCACCGACGGCATTCTGGACATTCTCGAGCGGCTTCTGGAGGCGGCGCCAACGGGATGAGCGTGGCGGCAACGACGTGGGCAATAAAGCAGCAGGGGGGAGGGCCAGGACCGAAAGCCGTTCTCCTGGCACTCGCCCATCACGCGGACGCGAACGGCGAATGCTACCCATCGCAGCCGCTGCTCGCCGAGGAATGTGAAATGGGTATCAGCACGGTCCGGAATCACCTCGCAACGCTGGAATCGCGCGCGGTCATAGAACGGTTCCGTCGACACCGTAGAAACGGGTCGCGCACTTCAAACGGGTATCGGCTGAAAATGAGTAATGACGGCGTTCCGGTCACCACCCTACCGCCAGAATCCGGCGGTAGCCTACAGCCAGATCTTGGCGGTAGCCTAGCGCCAGAATCTGGAGCAAGCCAACCGCCAGAATCCGGCGATAGAACCGACCTACCGCCAGATCTTGGCGGTAGCCCCCCGTCCTCGGATGAGGACAAGCGCCAGATCTCAGCGACCCTACCGCCAGATCTTGAGGGGCCCACTACGTTCGAAAGGTCAGTGGAAGAACAGAAGAACAGAAAGGTAGCAGCCGTCGCTGTTGGGCCAGCTCCCCCCGCACGTGGGCGGGCGAACGGGCACACGCCTGCGCACACGCACGACGGCAGCGGCGGCGACGAGATCGCTGTCGCGATTGAACGGATGCAGGCCGACGCCGAGCGCTTCGGGCGATTCCTGCCAGCTGACCAGCACGTCGGATTCGTGGCAGCGGCAGAGGCCGTGATCTCCAGGGCTCGAGCTCTATGGCACCATCCCCGATCGAAGGCTGAGATCCCCTGGACGGACCGGCCGGACCTGTTCATGTCGGGTCTCGCAAACTTCCTGACCGGTGAGCGGAAGAGTCTCCGGGCCGGTGTACGCCTGGCACTTCAGCAGGAGCTCGACCCCTTCGCGCCGAAGATCCAGCCCGGCACCGAAGCGTACGAGGCCAGACGCAACGAAGCGCCGCAGGACCAGGTCGCACCGAGAACGGGCCGACTCGAGTCCGTCGGCGGCGGCGATGCCAGCGAGCTCGGCCGCATCGCCGAGTGGGAGCAGCAGTACCCCGACGACGCGGCGTGGATCGTCGAAGCGGCCGAGGAGCAGGCCGACCTGAACCCCATGTGCGCCAAGTTCCCAAACATCCGCGAGAAGGTCGTCCGCAGCTTCTACCGACAACGCGTCCTGGCGGCGATGCAGGAACAGGCAGGCAGGCCATGAACGGCCAGCTCTTCGAGTTCGCCGTTGGACATTCCGCCGGCGACGGATTCCGACAGCAGGTAAAAGCGCCGCGGGCCATGGGCATCGATCCGGCCATGAATTCGACCGGCGTCGTGTATCCCGGCCGATCGTCCGAGCCGGTGATCCAGCTCTACCGGCCGCCGAAGGAGTCCGCCGACGGCATGGCGCGCATCGCCTGGATGCGTCGCTGGCTCTCGAGTCTACTGCGTGTCGTGAAGCCGGACGTCGTGGCGATCGAGGGCTACAGCATGGGATCGAAGGGCCGGGCCGTGTTCAACATCGGCGAGTTCGGCGGTGTGATGCGCTTCACGATCTGGGAGGCGGGTGCCACGATCGTGGAGGTTCCGCCGGCGACGCTGAAGGTCTACGCGACCGGCAGCGGCACGGCCGAGAAGGACGCGATGATCGCGGAAGCGATACGCCGGCTCGGCTACGCCGGCAGCAACCGTGACGAGGCGGACGCGCTCTGGCTCTATGCGATGGCCATGGATGCGTACGGCGCACCGATCGCGCAGCTGCCGGAGACGCATCGACGCGCGATCAAACCCGATCAGTGGCCGACGATCGTCGGTGATTCCGGGCGGAAGCAGGAGGACGCAGGCAATGAGGACTGACACTGCGGGCAACCCGATCAACGACAACGCGCCGATGTACGGCTGCTCCGGTTGCAACACGACTGCCGGAAGGCTGGGCTGTCCCACGCACGGCTTGACCGCTCACCGCGAGCCATTCACGCCTCCGACGACGCCGGCTGAGAAGGTAGTCGGGATGCTCGTGGTCGGCATGCGGGGGATACGCGACCACGACCTCGACGAATACGAATGGGCTGCCGACATGGTGACGGCGCTGAACGAACTGACTGACACAGGCGGGAGCGAGGCACTGAGGGATCTGCTGCTGTTCGTGAACACGGATGGAGATGAAGTGCCGGTTGACGCGGCGACGGTGCCGGATCGTGTCCGCGTACACCTGTCGGACCCGTGGGAAGATCGCGACCCATACACGACGGAGGATTTGCTGCGTGAAGCCGCTGCCGCTCTCGCCCCTGCGTCCGCTCCAGGTACCGGCACCCGCATGTTCGTGGTCGCGGAGCATCAGATGGGCGACGTCTACTCGCTGCATGTGAGCAACAAGCCTGACTTCGAAGACCAGCCGCGCGAGGAAGTCATCGTGATACGGCCTGCCGCTCCAGGTACCGGAGAGCTGCGCGCGATGATTCAGCGCATTGAGTCAGGCGTCGTGCCGGGGCAGATGGGCTACTACGTCCCGCAGGCTGAGTGGGATGCGCTGGTAAAACTCGCAGGTATCGGAGAGCCGTCAGCAGCACCACGCAGGCCAGACCCGACGAATTGCCAGCAGGAGCCGCCGTATCCGGCACACGATATGGTCGTGACGTCGCTGCGCTCGCCGGAGATGACGGTTCACGATCCGAGCGAGCGGTGTGCGATTCAGGAACCGCACGCGATTGCAGACTGCGGAGAGTTTCGTGATTGACGATCGTCGGCAATACCTCGCTGACATCACGGCCACGGCGCGGGCGTCGGCTCGACCAGGAAGTCCTGCACCTCGGCGGGTATCGGCGAGTCCATCGAGATCCAGCGGCGTATGGTGCGTTCGTCACGACGCAGCACCTCCCGCGCAAACCGTCGCGCGGACAGTGCGGACTCGTCGATCCGCTGCGCCAGCAGCAGCGCCCATTCTTCGCGGGTGGATGGTCGCGAGCTCATGCGGGACGCTGCGCATCTCGAACGACGTTCATCGAAACCTCCGGGTGCGAGTGAACCCCCACTCCGGCGAACCGAAGTGGGGGCGCGGTATGGCAGCTGCCGCTCCGCTAGTTATCCGACGGCGGCTGAATCAGCGCGTCCGTCGTCAAGTCGAGCAGGCCGTGCAGCCGCGTGGTGCGCGCCGGCAGGTCGAGCGGGTTCGTGCCCTTGAAGACTTCCGTGTAGGCATTGAACAGGCTCCACGCGGTCCGCGGCGCGAACTCCTCGTGCTCGGTGTTGCGATACTCGTCCAGCACCTTCGGAATGTAGGAGTTTGCCATCACTCCCGCATCGACGCTGCGGATCAGCAGGTCGTGCGCCTCGAGCGCCGAGAGCTCGCGGTTCTTGTAAGCCGCGATCCGGACGTCCTGCATCTGCCGCGCTTCGCCGACACGGCCGACGGCCTCGAGTACCAGCCGATCGAGATCCTGCAGGATCCGGCTCGTGTGCTTTCTGGCCACCACGATCTCCGAGCTGAACGCCAGGTTGTCGCAGACGAACACGCGGCTGCCGACGGCGAGCCCGGCCGGGAACCTCTTGTCGTGGCTGTTGCGCAGCCCGATCGCCAGCTGGTAGTCGGGCGCGTTCTCGTGATTCGTGAGCGCCCACACGCCGAACATCCGGGCGCCGTCATTGAACAGGCCGTACTCCCGCTGCGCGATCGTGAACCCGCTGAGCTCGACCGCCTGCTGCACGCTGGCGATCAGGCGGCTATGGGGAACGGGCTGCCAGGTCTCGGTCGCGTCAGGTGTGCTGACGGCGAAGACGTCCGACTCGGAGGCAGCGTTGGATCCGGCGTGAAGCATCAGGTTGGTGCCCATGGAAGGAACTCCCTTGATCATGAGGCCGGGCGAGATTGCCCTGACCACTCCTTGAATATAAGGGCATATGTCCTAACGCGCAAGGGGGTGGCGGCGTGCTGGAACTGCACCGCCAGCAAGCTGTCCCCGTTGATCAAAGCTCCGGGACAGGTGTAAGTTGAGAGACAGTCAGAATTCAGGGTCCCACGCGGCCCCACCGCCTCTGCACCGAGCAGGAGGTTGTGGGGCTCGTGTCTTTCAGGAGCGAGGATGAGCCGGCGGTACGTGACGCGAGAGCACCCGCCGAACGATGTCCGGTGCCCGGACCCGACTTGCGGTGCAAAGCAGGGCATGAGCGAGCTCGCCGAGCAGAACAACGGCGAATTCCGCGGACGCTGCAAGGCCCGCTGCCAGTGCGGTCAGGCCTACATCGTTCACGTAGCCGATGGCTGGGCATACGTAACCGGCCTCTATCCTGACGACTGGGACGTTATACAGATCGACTGGCCGATGCGGAAGATCAAGGAAGTGCTCCGTAACCGAGAAAGAGATGCGGCGTGAAGAAGTACTGCGGCGACTTCGGGGGACTGAACCAGGCGGGCGGTCCGTGCAAGCGGCCGGCTGGATCTGGCCGTGGAGAAGAGCACGCCGGGAAAGGTCTCTGCGTCGACCACTACAAGCACGATATGAGCGGCCGCCCTGCCATGCAGCGCGGCTTCCTGGCAGCACTGATCGAGTGCGGCACCATCTCCGGCGCGGCGCGCGCGTCAGACATCCACCGCGACACGCACTACGGTTGGCTGGATACCGACCCGTCGTATCGAGATCGATTCACGGCCGCGCAGAAGCAGCACTCTGAACTGCTGGAGAGCGAGGCATCGCGCCGCGGAAAGGACGGAGTTCGCCGTTACCTCTACACACGGAACGGCCAGCCCATCACGGATCCGCGAACCGGCGAGCAGGCGTACGAGCTGAAGTTCTCGGACACGCTGCTCATGTTCCGCCTGAATGCGCTCGAACCGGAGAAGTATCGCAGCCGCCACGAAGTGAGCGGACCTGGAGGCGGCCCCATCCCCATGAAGCATGACTACTCCGGCATGAGCCTGGCCGAGCTCGCGGAGCGTCGTCAGGCTGCACTCGGCTCGACCGCCGGCGCCGAATGACGATCACGGGCGACGTCGCGCGCAGCATCCTGACTCCACCCGAACAGTGGGAAGCGCTCCGCGTGCTGTCCGAGCCTGCCGTCGGCGGCCGGATCCCGGCTGAGGTGGAACTCGGCATGGAGCTCGTGGCCGTGCCGGAAGTCCGCGACGACGGCATACGGTGCCGCCTCATGCCCCGCGTGAACGCCGTGGACCTGGTGCGTGTGGAGCGGCAGATCATCGTCATGTCGTCGGGGAAGGTGCAGGCGCTCGAGCGCGAGCTGTGCCGCAGGTCCCGGCTCTACTTCATCGGCCGCTGGCTCGACCTCGAGACAAAGTTTCCGCTCGGCCGCGATCGCACTGTGCCGTTCCTGCCGTTCCCGTATCAGGTGCGCATCATTCGGCTTTACGATCAGGCGCGAGCGGAGAGGCGCGGCATCTTCGAGGAGAAGAGCCGGCAGCTCGGCCTGTCGTGGCTCTGGATGGCGATCTTCCTGCACGGCCTGCTGTTCGAAGAGCAGACATCGTTTTTCGCAACGTCTCGGCGCGAGAAGGAAGTCGACGACGGCGGGTCGGGCAGCACCACGAAGAGCCTGCTCGGCCGTACCCGCTTCATGTACGACCAGCTGCCTGACTTCCTTCGCATGGACGCGGACAACGAGCGGCCCGTGTTGTCATTCAAGGCGCTCGGCATCACGCACGCCACCAACGGCTCGTATCTCGCCGGCGAGGCCGCCACGCCGAACATGGGCCGCGGTGGCAGCTACACGGTCGGACTGCTGGACGAGTTCGCACACATCGAGCAGAGCGAAGCAGCCTGGGCATCGGCCGACGAAGCGATCGAGTGTCCGATCATCTCGAGTACGCCGCAGGGTGAGGACAACAAGTTCGCCGATCTGCGTGACAAGCTGGCACGCCCGACCACATCCGCGGATCCGGAAGTGCGGCGCCGGTTCCTCGTCGCCAGGTCGCACTGGTCGGAGCACCCGATCTATGCGCAGGGGATCTCGCGCGACGACAACAACCGGCTGACGTCGCCCTGGTACCGGAAGGCGTGCGCAACGAAGACGCCGGAGAAGGCCGCGCAGGAGTACGACATCGAGTATGCCGGTTCCCTGCCCGGCCGCTACCTGCCGGAATTCAGCCGCGGCGTGCACGTGCCGGAAGAGCCGATCGCACTGCACACCGGATACTGGTTCTATCTCTCAGCAGACCATGGTCTGTCCGACACGGAGGTGTGGGGACTCTGGCAGACGGACGGCGTGTCGTTCGCCGAACTGCTCGACGAATGGCACTCCGTTCCGCCCGGGTCGCACCACGGCGCGGACCTGACGAGCGCGGAGGTGGCGCGTGGCGTCCTGGACTGGCTCACGAGCTGGACGCTCACACTGGCGCGCCTCGAGGGCGTGATTCCGGATCCGGCTGGCGATGCGCGAGACCAGACGACCGGGCAGTCGCATCACGAGCTGCTGAAGGCGACGTGGCTCCGCGCGGGACAGCAGCTGCCGGCCTGGTATCCGGCGAACAACTCGATTCTGGACGGCATCGAGTCGACGCGGCTGCTCATGAAAGGCACGTACAACGGCAAGCCGTTCCGCTTTCGTGTGTCTCCGCGCTGCACGCTCACGATCGACAGCCTGATCAACTACCGCCGACGCATCACGCGCGATGGACGTGTGCTCGACCAGGAGCACCACGACTGGACGAACCACGCGGCGGACATGGTTCGCTATTTCGTGCACACGATGTTCCCCGCGATCGGTGAGGTCGCGATCGCGATGAACGAGCCGGAGTCCTACACCTCTGCCGTCCACGGAAGGATCTGACGAGAATGGGCACCTTCGCGAGCGCAGTCGTGCGCATGCTGAAGCCGCTGGTGAACGAGGGCGCGCTGCTACCGTACGCCGGCGACTGGATGCCGCCCGAGCATCTCGACCGGCTGCGTCAGTATGAGATCTTTCGCGCGCTGCACGAGAACCGGATCGGCGGACTGCTGAAGGACAAGGAGGCCGCGAAGAAGATCCGCGGCTACGGCGATTACTCCCTGGTCGTGGAGACCAGCCGTGACGCCGTGCTCGGCGATCGCATCGAGATCGAGGTGCCCGGATCCAGTGACGAAGGCAACGCCGGTGCGGTTGCGCGGAAGACGCTGCTCGACGAGTGGGCACGGCGGCAGCGGTGGGCCAGCAAGATGTATCGCTGTGAGACGGACGCGGCCGCGGTGGGCGACTGCGTGTACGAGCTCCGGCCGAACGGCTCCCGGCTGCTGCTCCGTGCGCACGACCCCGAATCGTTCTTCCCGGTCTGGGAAAATGCCGAGGGCGACTTCGACGAGGCGTATCTCGCGTGGGAAGAGAGGAACACCGGGCAGTATCTGCCCTCGCCGCCGGCAAACATGGCGGACCTGCACAACCGCGATGGCCAGGTTGTGCTTTATCGTCGGCACTACGAGATGCTGAGCGTCCAGGAGGCGCGCGATCGCGGCGTCACGACCGTTGGGGCCCGGACGCGCACGGAGATCTGCATCGTCACGTCCGGCTGGTTCCGCATCGAGAACCGGAGCGGCGAGAAGCCGGTGGGTTTCGAACGGCTCGAGCGGCTCGGCTTCGAGCTCACCGAGGATGGGGATCCGATCGACAGCCTGGACACCGGCTTCGATACGCCGCCCCTGTTTTACATCCCGAACCGGGAGGCCACAGGCCAGCCGTGGGGACTGCCGGAGGGCGACGTCGTGCTGCAGACGCTGCTCGACGCGGCGCAGGACCAGTCGGACCTGAAGGAGAACACGTACGCCAATGCGTTCCCCGTCATGTACGACGAGAATCCGCCCGTCGGCGCCGTGCCGCGGCCGGGTCAGCAGCAGGGGCACGCGGCGACGAGATCGCAGGAGAAATACAAGCCGGGCATGATCTACAACGGCCGGAAACTCGGCGTCGTCGACATGTCGCACGGCAACGAGTTGCTGATGAAGCACGAGGAATGGCTGATCGCGAAGGCGCTCTCCAACTCGCGCACGACGCTGATCGCCGCCGGCAAGCTCGAGGGTGGGGAGATTCCGTCCGGAATAGCGCTCATGATCGCGCTGCTGCCGCTGTTCGCGAAGACACTGCCGAAGCGTCAGACGCGGAAGGACAAGCTCGGCATGATGCTGAAGCATGTGCTCCGCTGGCATCGCGATTTCGGCAAGGCGGGGGACTTCTTCGGCTCGGCCGAGGACGCAGCGAACGCGACCGCCACGTGGCCGGAGGGGATCTGGAGCTCCGAGGAGGCGTATCCATCGTTCGGCAGCATCATCCCGATCGATAAGAAGCAGGTCAGCGAGATCGTCGCCTCACTGATCACTGCGGGGGCGATCAGCGATGAGACCGCGGTCACCATGCTGCTGGTTGCAGGGTTCCCGATCGATGACGCCACGAAGGAGGTCGAGCGGCTGAAGGAAGCCCGAGCGCTGCCACCCGGAGCGCCAGGCAGCGGGTTCGGCAACGAGGGCGTGCCGATACCGGGGATCGGTGAGGTGTGATTGATGGCGCTCGAGCACGAGACGGATAACGAGCACTGCTGGTGTCAGCCTGAAGTGCTCCAGGTCTGCCCGGAATGCGACGAGGATCATATTCCGACGCCGGGCTGCTGGCGCTGCGGCGGTCGCGGCCTGGTGCCCGAGTACGACGAGACGCAGTGCAGCGTCATCGTGCACCGTGACACATAGACTCCACGGCCGCCGCGAGCCGTATACTGCGGTCGGCGTGCGCCGGATCCCCTGCTTCCGCTGCGGCGCGCGGGCGGGATTCCAGTGGAATGTCTGCGCCGACGGATTGTATCACCCGCTCTGCGCACGCTGCGACATCGAGCTGAACGCGCTGGTCCTGCACTGGATGCTGCATCCGGACGCGCAGGGACTCACCGAACGGTACGCGGAGTCGAAGGGATACCAGATCGTCGGATACCGGCCGTGGCGTGGCCAGCGTATCGATCTCACATGAAGCTTACCCTGTCGGTCAACGCTCACGAGCAGCTCCGCCAGATCTGCACACTGCACCGCGGCCTCGAGGTCGGCGGGCTCCTGGTCGGCACCCGCGACAGCGATCGCGCATTCGTCTGGGAAATCATCGGCCCGGGCCCGGGCGCGGTTTTGCACGCGCGGACCCTGGTGCTCGACACGAGTTTCATGGTGGGAGTACTCGTCGGTGTTGCTGCGGCCGGCACCGTAGAAGTGCTCGGACGCTGGCATAAGCATATTGCGCCGGACCTCCGGGCCAGCCATGATGATCGGCGTGGCGCCGATGCATTCCGCATGCTCACTCGAGTCGACGAATCGTTCGAGCTGATCATCGGCACCGACCGTGATTTCCCGATCGGTTTCGGCGCATATCTGTGCACGTCCGAGGGCCTATGCCGGATTCCAATGTCGTCACCGAACTTGCTGCCGGCGGTGCCCAGGTAGGCATATATCGTTGGTATTGCGGCGGCCAGGACGAAATCGCGGGATACCCTGTAGTTCGAGTCACCGGGTCTGGCGCGTGCGATGAGGCGATCATTCTGTGTTCCGAGTGCAGGCGCCTTGCGCCGTTTCAGAACGGGTGCCGCTACGTGATCGACGAGTGACGCACACTCAACCGCCTAACAACTGGCGACAGCGTATCCGTCGAGGACTTCCCTTCCCCCCAGGTCGCGACGGCGAAGAGTTCGACGTGCTGATCACGCGCGACCACCGGGTGTATCACCTGAACACGACTACCGCCGACGTCTTCGTTCAGAATGGTCAGCGCTGGGACGCTCCACCGTGGTGGGAGCTGCCGGACATGGTGAAGAAGGCGGTTTCGGGCCTGCTCCAGCAACGGCACGATCATTGACGCGCATACGGCTCCGCATGTAGCTTCAACGTAGACAGGGGCTTCGGCCCCACCCGGGATGCATGACGGTCCCACGAGGCCGGCGATCCGAGAAATCGGATGCGCCGGCCTTTGTCGTTTCGCCCCGCCGAGCGTATCGGCGTTTGATCCGTCTCGCGACGTAAAACCGGAAAACCTGAGGAGCAACGATGTACACCGTTGGAAAGCCGAGCATGAAGCTGCTGCGCCTCGCGGCGCGATTCGCACAGCCGGAGGGTGATCCGCCGGCGCCGAAGGATCCGCCGGTAGACCCTGCGCCCAAGGATCCGCCACCGGATCCGAAGGACAAGAAGACGGCGGCTCCGCCGGTTGATGACAGGAAGGCGGTTCCGTTCGCGCGGTTCAGCGAAGTCAGCCAGAAGAGGCGAACGGCAGAGCGATCGCTCGCAACGGTAACCGCCGAGCGGGACACTCTGAAGACGCAGCTCGACCAGGCTCAGTCGGGTGATCAGGCAACGGCGCTGAAGGCAGCGCAGGAGCAGGTCACCGAGCTGAACAAGTCGATCCAGAAGATCGATGACGAGTTCGAGGACATGCTCGAGGTGGCGCTCGCGGACGTGGAGGAGGACGACGCGAAGATGATTCGTGAGATCCCCGGCGGCGCGCGTGCACAGTTCGCCTGGTTCAACAAGCACCGAGCTCGACTGGCTGGCGGTGAGAAGGCTCCGACGGACGAGAAGAAGAAGGGCGGAGTGAAGTCGCCCACGAACGAAAAGAAGCCGGGCGGCGGTGAGAACACCGGACCGTCCAGCGCAGCGAAGTCATACGTCGATCAGTCGAAGCCGAAGGAGAAGGGCTTCGCTGGTCTCGCCTGAGCTGCGATCGACCACCTGAGGAGGCGAGATGGATCTCAATCTGAAGACCACGACGGTCGGGGCGAACCCGGTCTGGCTGGATACCACGGAGGGGCTGCGCTTCCTCGTGGACGGCGTGACGCTGGACTCGGCAGCGATCGCCGCAGATGGCAACGGCGACAAGATCGTCGCGAGCGGTACGCCGATCGAGAAGAGCGGTGCGAAGTGGGTACCGTCATTCGCCGCGCTCGGTGTGCCGACAGCGATTCTCTGGCAGACGCTGAATGCGAAGGACGGCGACGTCCACGGCGACGCCCTCGACCATGGCCGTGTCAAGACTGCGGCCCTGCCGGTCACCGTTCACGCCGACTCGCAGGCGAGCCTGCAGTCCGTCGGCATCACCTTCAGGAGCTGAGCGAGCCATGATGAACACATCATATCGTCTCGTGGCCGCGCTCCTCACTGTGATCGCGGTCCTCTGTGCCGGTGCGACGTTCCTCGCCCCACCGGATCTCGCCCAGGGTGCCGGCATCCTCGCGATGTCGATGCCATTCCTCTTCACCTCTCCCGTCGACGAGATGCGTGCGCACCTGGCGGCAACGTTCGCCGATCCGGGATCGGATCTGCTCGCGGAAATCGACGGCCTGTCGCCGGAAGACATTCAGTACGTCGTCGACAACATGAACCCCTTCGAACGGCTCTCGCCGGGTGGCTTGCTGGGTGACCAGCTTTTCCCGGAGCGCCTCACGGAGGAGCTCACATTCGCGTACCTGAAGGGTGCCGGCGGTGGAGCGGTCATGGCGCACGTGACTGGCCACAACTCCGAGGCGCCGCTCGTCGGCCGGAAGGGCATCGAGACGGTGCGCGGTCAGATTCCCGCGATCAAGCAGAAGCGCTATCAGGATGCGCTGACGCTGATCCGGCTGCAGAGCGCGGACGCATTGATGCGGAGTGCCGCAGTGCGCGAGATCTTCGATGACGTGACGAACGCGCGGCTTGGCATTGCCGCACGCGTCGAGAAGCTGCGCATGGATGCACTCTCTGCTGGTGTCGTGTCGGGCCTGACGGAGGAAGGGCTCGTGTACAGCGTCGACTACGGCGTGCCGGCCGGTCACAAGGAGACGCTCGCGGGCGCCGACCTGTGGACGGATCCGGCGTCGAAGCCGCTCGCAGACCTCGAGGCGTGGCAGAACACGATGGTGGCTGATACCGGCCAACCCATGGCGAATGCGGTCACGAGCACGGCGGTGATCAACGCATTCCGCAGCCATGAGTCGGTCAGGGAGGCGATCTGGGGCGTGAACAAGGCTCGCCGCGTAACGGCCGCGGAGGCGGACGAGTTCCTGCGCCAGCAGAACCTGCCGACATTCGTCCCATACGACCTGATGGTCGCACAGGAAGCCGTCGACGGCACGCGCACCGGTGTCCGTCTCTGGCCGAATAACCGCCTCACCCTGATTCCGGCGCTCGCCGGTGCAGGCGTCGGCCGCACGCACCGCGCGCCGACGGCGGAGGAGGCTGTGCGGTCGATCGCGGAGGGCACGATCGTGATCGATGGCTTCCGGATCGCGATCCACGTGTACGTGAGCACCAACGATCCGAAGGGCGTGGTGACGCTCGGCGTCGCATCCACGTTCCCGAGCTTCGAGCGCGCGGATCACGTCTTCCAGGCAGTAGTCCTGGCGTAACCCTGAACCGAACGCCCGGCGCGGCTGGCCGCCGCGTCGGGCACTTCAAGGATGGTGATCATGGCCAAGTCAATGTACACGGCGGTCACGCGGATCAAGACGGGCGGCAAGCGTTACCTGCCGGGCGAATCGCTCGAGCTGACCGCGGACGAAGCGAAGACGTTCGGCACAGCAGTGCAGAAGGGCGGCAAGGCGCCCGCAGCTGCAGGCAGCACTGCCGCAGGAGCCACGGGCGCCGCGGGAGCAGCAGGAGCGGGCACTGGCGACACGGATCCGCTGGCGGACGTGGAGTTCGCGAGCCCGCAGGCGGGACTCCGCGCGAAGGAGCTGCTGGCGGAGGGCAAGCTGACGCCGGACTCGTTCAAGCATCAGCGGAAGGAAAGCGAGAAGGGCTTCACGGTCGCGGACGTGGACCGGATCGCCGAGAAGGGCGCCGGCGGGGAGTAACCCCAACGGTGATCATGACGAACCTGAGCGCAGCGCATGGACGCGAAGATCACACTCTCGAGACCGACATCGGTGGACGACCTCCGCGCCGCGTATCCGCGCGCGTTGCTGGCGTCCGAGGATGACGAGCTCGAGCTGTGGCTGGACATCGCGGAACATGCGCTGCGTTCGCACTTCCACGTAACTGAGCTCTCCTCGGACATCGATGATGCATTGGGCCGCGCGATCATCGCGGCGTGGCCATCTCTCCAGCAGCAGGTGCGTCAGATCGCCCAGGAGTCGGCATCGCCCGACGGCCACTCCGTCAGCTACGCTCGAGGTGAGGAATCCTTCAACTTCCCGCCCTTCCTGAGCGTCATGCTCGGCGCGTACGGTCCGGGCGATGCGCCGACCACCACGGAGCTGGTGCGCTGATGCCTCCGATCCCCGCGGGTCTCGCATCCCTGGACACAGCGGCCTATCAGCGCATCGACGCACTGGTGGCCCTGTACGAGGATGCGGTCCGGCAGCTGCGCGATCTCGAGCGGCAGCT
>CAYODZ010000229.1:0-4005 GCA_964402835.1 uncultured Gammaproteobacteria bacterium
GTCGTACTGTCCACGCAGCACGCAGCGGCGATCAGCCAGGCCGACGTGCGCCACGGCGTGATGGAGCACATCATCAAGCCGGTGCTGCCGGCAGAGTGGCTACACAAAGACACGAAGTACCACATCAACCCGACCGGCCAGTTCATCATCGGCGGGCCCGTCGGCGACTGCGGCCTGACCGGGCGCAAGATCATCGTTGACACCTACGGCGGCATGGCGCGCCACGGCGGCGGCGCGTTCTCGGGCAAGGATCCGTCGAAAGTCGACCGCTCTGCCGCATACGCAGCGCGCTACGTCGCGAAAAACATCGTCGCGGCCGGCCTCGCGAAGCGTTGCGAAATCCAGGTCAGCTACGCGATCGGCGTTGCTGAGCCGACTTCGATTTCCGTCGACACCTTCGGCACCGGCACGATCAGCGACGCGCGCATCGGCGAACTTGTACGCGAGCACTTCGACCTGCGCCCGTACGGCATCACGAAGATGCTTGACCTGATCCGGCCGATCTACCAGCAGACCGCGGCTTATGGTCATTTCGGTCGCGAGATTGCGGACTTCACGTGGGAAAAGACCGACAAAGCGGCGGATTTGCGTAAAGCCGCCGTTTGATTGGGGGCCGAGCGGCGGTAGAATGGCAAATCCATGCCCTCTGCCGCCAAACGGCCGCCACGTAAGCAATCCGCGCGACGACCTCAGACCGCTAAGACCCGGGTGGACCACCCGGTCGTCGGCGTAGGTGCATCCGCCGGTGGCCTCGAGGCGTTCACCGAGCTCCTGAAGCACTTGCCCGCCGACACCGGTATGGGCTTCGTGCTGGTCCAGCACCTCGACCCCGAGCACGAAAGCTCGCTGACCGAGATTCTCGCGCGGCATTCTCCGATGCCGGTGCGTGAAGTGACCGACGGCACGCAGATTGAGCCGGACCATGTGTATATCATCCCGCCCGGCAAGCGCATGACCGTCGAGGATCGTGTGCTGAAGCTCGAACCGCGCGGCGAGGGGTACAGCAGCTACCACACCATCGACGCGTTCTTCGGCTCGCTCGCTGTCGACTGCGAGTCCGGGTGTATCGGTGTCGTGCTGTCAGGGACCGCGAATGACGGCACCGTCGGCCTTGAAGAGATCAAAGCCGCCGGCGGCATCACCTTTGCGCAGGACGAGCGTTCCGCCGCGCAACCATCGATGCCACTCAACGCGGTCGCGTCGGGATGCGTCGACTATGTCATGACGCCGTCCGACATCGCCGAGCAGCTTGCGCGCCTCGCGCGCCATCCGTTCCTGGCCGCTGCCGCAACCATCGGCGACAAGCCGAGCGACGCCGGGAGCTATCGCTCGGTGAAGGAGAGCCTGCGCCGCGTCACCGGCCTCGACCTCGACGCGTACAAGGACAAAACGCTGCATCGCCGCGTGCAACGGCGTATGGCGATGGGTGAATGCGCGTCGCTGGACGATTACGCGGCCAAACTCAAGCGCGAGCCGGAAGAAGCACACGCGTTGTATCAGGACTTCCTGATCCACGTGACCAGCTTCTTCCGCAACTCGACGGCATTCGACGAGTTCCAACACTCGGCGCTGCCGGCGCTCGCAGGAAAGCTCGACAAGGGCGAACCGTTGCGCTGCTGGTCGGTCGGCTGTTCGACGGGCCAAGAGCCGTACTCGATCGCGATGGCATTCGTCGAGTTCTGCGAAGACACGGATCGCGAACTGCGCCTGCAGGTGTTCGCGACCGACATCAATGAAACGGTGCTCGCCAAGGCACGCGCCGGGTTCTTCCCGAAATCGGTGATGGGCGACGTGTCGCCGAAGCGCCTGAAGCGTTTCTTCGACGAAGTCGAGGGTGGTTACCAGGTCAAGCAAGCGTTGCGCGACATGGTCATTTTCGCACGCCAGAACGTGCTCGCCGACCCGCCCTTCTCGCGCCTCGACCTCGTCGTCTGCCGCAACATGCTGATTTATTTCGCGAGGGAGGCGCAGAAGGAGATACTGCCAATGCTGCACTACGCGCTGAAGCCCGGCGGCATGCTATGGCTCGGCGAGTCGGAGAATATCGGCGCAGTCCCGGACGGTTTCACCGCCCGCGACAAGAAGCACCGCTTCTTCACGCGCAACGAGGGTCGGGCGCGTGTTCGTTTTCCGATGAAGCGCAGCGGCCGCAGCGCGCCCGCTGGCGACCGCAGCGCTGCTTACGACGGCGGTCGCGCCATCGACCTGCAACGCGAGGCCGACCGCGCGATCGCGCTGCGCTACGCACCGCCCGCCGTGCTGGTCGACGAGAACGGGGAAGTTGTCCAGTTCCGCGGCGAGACCGGGCCCTTCCTGAAACCTGCACCGGGCAAGCCGACCACCAACCTGCTAAAGCTGCTGCGCGAGGGGCTGCTCATGCCGGTGCGCGCGGCTCTCAATCAGGCGCGCAAGCAGAAAGCGACTGTGCGGCGCGACAACTTGCAGGTCGGTCAGAACGGACGCACGGCGCAAGTCGAGATTGAAGTGATTCCGTTGCGCGCCGCGCCCGGCCACTTTTTGGTGGTGTTCGAGACGTCCGACGACCATGGCGCGGCACCGGCCGTGGCGCCCATCGCGCCGCCGATTTCCGAGTCGGAGAGTGCACGTAACCGGCGACTGCTGCAGGAACTGTCTGACACCCGGGACTACCTGCGCTCGGTCATCGAGCGCGCCGATGCGGCTGGTGAGGAACTGCTCTCGACCAGCGAGGAAGCGCAGGCCGCCAACGAAGAATTGCAGAGCAGCAACGAGGAGCTAGAGACCTGGAAAGAAGAGCTGCAGGCGGCCAACGAAGAATTGCAGACGCTCAACGAGGAGCTGCATAACCGCAACCGCGAAGTGAACACGCTCGGCGCCGACCTGATCAATCTCGTTGCCAGTATCGAGATTCCAATCGTCGTGCTGAACAGTGAGCAGAAGGTGCGCCGCAGCACCGCCGCCGCCGACCGCGTGCTGAACGTGTCTGACCGCGACATCGGGCGCTCGATCCACGACATTCGACTGCGTGTCGACCTACCCGAACTGCTCCCGCTGATCGAAGAGGTCGGCCGTATCGGCGAGCCGCGCGAGCACGAGACGGCGGATCGCCATGGCCATTGGTACGCGCTGCGCGTCCATCCATACAAAATCGAGAACGAGATTGACGGCGTGGTCGTCGCGCTGATCGACTTGGACGCGCAGAAGCGCGCCGAGACTGAGTTGCGCGATACCGTCAACGACTTGAAGGTCTTCGCGTACAGCATTGACCACGACATGCGCACGCCTATTCGTGGCCTGCGCAGTGTCGCCCGCCGCCTGCGCGCGCAGCACAGCAGCAAGCTCGACGCGGAAGCGCGCGAGTACCTGCGGCAAATCGATACCTCCGCGACGCGGCTCGAGCGACTGCTCCGCGACGTCTCGACCTACGCGCACTTGCTAGAGAGCCGTCCGGCACTCAACGAGGTCAACCTCAGTCACGTCGCGCGCGAACTCATCGTCACGACGCTCGACTGGCAGGCGCCGCACGCCGACGTTCGGATTGTCGGCGAACTGCCGCCGGTGCTCGGGAGCGAGGGCTTCCTCCACCAATGCCTGACCAATCTGATCGGCAACGCGGTCAAGTTCGTCGGACCCGGCGTCACGCCGGTGGTGCGGGTCAGCGCCGAACTCAGCGAGGAAGGCGACAGCGTACGAATCTGGGTCGACGACAACGGCGTCGGCGTCGCGCTCGAGCAGCGTGATTCGCTGTTCAACGTCGAGGACCGCGGGCCGATGAGCGGCGGCGTCGGCATGGGTCTGAACATCGTGCGCAAGGCGGCAGAACGCATGAACGGTAAGGTCGGCTACGAGCCGAAGCCGCGAGGCGGCAGCCGATTCTGGATTGAACTCAAAGCCGCGTCACCGGCGTGATTCTTTGGTAGAATAGCCGCCGTTTCACCGTCCAAGGAGCGTTGCGACAGGGGCCCTCCCTGCCAGGCTTGGACGGATGGACTTTCCCAAAGTCCAAACGACGCTCATTACATTTGG
>CAYODZ010000230.1:0-22810 GCA_964402835.1 uncultured Gammaproteobacteria bacterium
AGAGGACGTGACGAAAGACGCCTCCTTTGTCGATGACCTCGGTGCCGACTCGCTCGATACCGTCGAACTCGTGATGGCACTGGAAGAAGAGTTCGAGTGCGAAATCCCCGACGAAGAAGCAGAAAAAATCACGACCGTCCAACAGGCCGTGGATTACATCAAGGCCAACCTCGGCTAAATCCGGGACCCGATCCATTTCCAAACGCCGCATTGCGATAACCGGGCTCGGCATCGTCTCACCGGTAGGCAGTACCGTTAAGGACGCATGGAATAGCGTCCTTGCTGGCGAGAGCGGCATCGGGCCAATTACGCGTTTTGACGTCACCGCGTTTCCGACCCGCATCGGCGGGGCGGTGCGCGGTTTCGACGTCGCCGATTACTTGGAACCCAAAGCCGCCCGCAAGATGGATACCTTCATCCATTACGGGATGGCGGCGGGCATCCAAGCAATCCGGGACTCGGGTATCGAGGTCACGGACGCGAATGCGGCGCGCATTGGCGTCGCGATCGGCGCCGGCATCGGCGGTCTCGAAGGCATCGAGAAAGCGCACAGCACCTATCTTGAAAACGGAACGCCGCGACGCATCTCGCCATTCTTCGTTCCGAGCAGCATCATCAACATGATCGCCGGCAACCTATCCATCATGCTCGGGCTGAAAGGGCCGAACCTCGCGTTGGTCTCCGCGTGTACTACCGCGACGCACAACATCGGCGTCGCCGCGCGCACCATCGCGTATGGTGACGCCGACGTGATGGTCGCCGGCGGTTCCGAGATGGCGACGACGCCGACTTCGGTAGGCGGCTTCTGCTCTGCGCGCGCCCTGTCGACGCGCAACGACGAACCGACGAAGGCGAGCCGGCCGTGGGACCGTGAACGCGACGGCTTCGTACTGGCCGATGGCGCCGGGGTGGTCGTTGTCGAGGAGCTTGAGCACGCGAAACGGCGGGGCGCACCGATTTACGGTGAGCTCGTCGGTTTCGGCATGAGTGGCGATGCGTACCACATGACTTCGCCGCCCGAAGACGGCGCCGGTGCAGCGCAGTGCATGAATGCCGCACTCACGGACGCTGGCTTGAACCCAGATGACATCGATTACGTGAATGCGCATGGCACCTCAACGCTCGCGGGCGACCGTGCTGAAACAATCGCGATCAAATCGGTGTTCGGCGAGCACTCGGCGCGCCTCGCTGTGAGCTCGACAAAATCCATGACCGGCCATCTGCTCGGTGCTGCGGGCGGAATCGAAGCGATCTTCTCGATTCTTGCGCTGCGCGACCAGGTCGCGCCGCCCACCATCAACCTGGACGAACCCGACGAAGGCTGCGACCTCGACTACGTTCCACACACCGCACGGCCGATGCGAATTCGCGCGACGGCCTCCAATTCGTTCGGCTTCGGCGGCACTAACGGCACCCTCGTATTCCGCCAACTGGCGTGACGCCCCACGTCGAACGCCTCGACGGGTGGCCCGACCTCGTCGGTTTGCACGCCCACGCGCCTGAGCGTTATCCGTTTCTTCTCGAGAGTGTCGCGCACGGTCCGGCGCAGGCTCGCTGGGACGTCCTGTTTGCCTTTCCCGGCGAGCGCCTCGCTTTTGACGGCACCGGCGAGCCGTTCCTGCCTGCGCTCGACGACTGGTGGCGGCGTGAACGCGACCCCACTCGCTGTGATGCGCGGGTGCCGTTCGTGGGGGGCTGGTTCGTTTTCTGTGCTTACGAACTCGCAGGCGAAGTCGAGCCAACGCTCTCATTGCCGCTCCGCCCGAACGACCCGCTACCGGTCGCTGCGGCGGTACGCATTCCGGTCGCCGTGTTGCGTGACCACGCACGGCGTGAAGCGTGGCTGGTCGGAGAACCCGGCACGCAGGCACAGCTCGAAACCGTACACGCCGACCTCGCCACGCGCGTTGAGACACTCGGAAACCCACGAGGCGCGCTGACCGATGAGGCGCTCAGTGAGGAACCCGCTGCGCAGTATCTCGACGCCGTCGCGCGGGCTCGCCAGTACGTGTACGACGGCGACGTTTTTCAGGCCAATTTGTCCAGGGCCTGGCGCGGGCGGCTGCGCGATGGTGCCAGCGCGCTCGACTGCTACCAACGCCTGCGCACACACAACCCCGCGCCTTTTGCAGGGCTCATGCGGTGGTCTGACGATGTCACTGTCGCCAGCAGTTCACCTGAGCGGCTCGTGCGCGTGACCGGGAGCCGCGTTGAGACGCGCCCGATTGCGGGCACGCGGCGTCGTGGCGCCGACGCCGATGCGGATGCCGCGTTGCTCGCCGAACTCATCGCGCACCCGAAAGAGCGCGCGGAACACGTGATGCTGATCGACCTTGAACGCAACGACCTTGGCCGTATCAGCCGCTACGGTTCCGTCACGGTCGACGAGATGATGGGCGTAGAGACCTATGCGACAGTCCACCACATTGTGTCGAACGTGCACGGAACGCTCCGGGACGATGTGTCGCCCGGCGCCGTAATCGCCGCGACATTCCCCGGTGGCACCATCACCGGCTGCCCAAAAGTCCGGTGTATGGAAATCATCGCGGAGCTCGAGGGGGAACCACGGGGTGCCTATACGGGTAGCTTCGGCTGGTTAGCCCATAATGGCGACATGGACCTCAATATCTTGATTCGCACGCTGACCGTCCGCGGGCGTGAAATCGAACTGCGGGCAGGCGCCGGTATCGTCGCGGACTCAGAGCCCGAACGCGAGCTCGACGAGACACGCGCAAAAGCCGCAGGGCTGCTGCGTGCGCTGGCGGCTGACGCGTGATTGCGCCGACCGACCGCGGACTTGCTTACGGCGACGGCGTGTTCGAGACCATTGCGGTGCGCGAGGGTGTGCCATTGCACCTCGAACGTCATCTCGCTCGGCTTGAGGCGGGTTGTATCCGGCTGGGCTTCAAGGCGCCGGCGCTCGCCGACGACCTACGCGACCGCGCCGCGGGTCACCCACGCGCCGTACTGAAAGTCATCGTCACGCGCGGCGAGGGCGGGCGAGGGTATTTGCCACCCGTCGATCCCGTCCCCACGCGCGTCATCTCACTGCATGCATGGCCGGACCACGACCTGGCCTGGACCGAGCACGGCGTCGCCGTACGCTGGTGCGACACGCGCCTCGCCATCCAGCCCGCGTTGGCGGGGCTCAAGCACTTGAATCGACTCGAGCAAGTGCTCGCGCGTGCCGAATGGGAAGGCCTGGGTCAGTGGCAGGAAGGATTGATGTGCGACATGGACGGCCATCTGATCGAGGCGACGCAAGCAAACGTTTTCTTGGTTACCGGTGGCCGGCTGCGTACACCGCGTATCGATCGGTGCGGCATTGCCGGCATCACACGTGCACGCGTGATCGAGGCGGTCGATGCACTCGGCCTCGAGTGCGAAGAAGCGCGGCTCGATGCCGATGACGTCAATGCGGCCGATGAGCTATTCCTCTGCAACAGCATTATCGGCATCTGGCCGGTGCGCGAGGCGGGTGACACGCGCTTCGATGCGCCAGGGCCTGTCACGCGCGCGTTACAGGATTGGCTATCGAAATGAACCGAATCCTCATCGCGATTCTCATCATCGCTGCGGGCGCCGGCGCTGCGGTGTGGCACGGGCACGCGGTTCTGCACCAGACGCTCGCGCTCGACGTCGATGCGCTACCGCTGGAGATTCGGGCGGGCGAAACGCTGCAGGGTGTCGCCGCGCGCCTTCACGACGCCGACGTCATTGACGCACCCGAACGCCTAATCTGGGCCGCGCGACTGAGCGGCCGCGACCTTGGGATCAAGGCGGGCGAGTACGAGATGCAGCTCGGCATGCGGGCAAGTGAACTCATCGACATGCTGGTCGCTGGGCGTACGGTACTCCACGCGATGACGATTGTGGAGGGCTGGACCTATACGCAGCTCCGACGCGAACTCGCGCGACACCCCGCGCTCGTACAAACGCTCGACGGCGTCGACGACGATGCGCTGATGGCGAGGCTCGGCAAACCCGGCGAGCATCCGGAAGGTCGGTTCTTCCCGGATACCTATCTGTTCGCGAAAGGCACGACCGATTTTGCGTTCCTCGAACGGGCGATGCGCACCTTGGATGCACACCTCGCTCAGGCTTGGGAGTTGCGCGATGGCGGACTCCCGTACGAGACGCCGTACGAAGCGCTGGTGATGGCGTCCATCATCGAGCGTGAGGCCCGCGTCGTCGCTGAGCGGCCCATCATCGCAGGCGTCTTCGTGCGCCGCCTCGAACGCCGCATGCGACTGCAGACGGATCCGACGGTCATGTATGGTCTCGGGCCGGATTTCAAAGGCCCACTGCGGACGGTCCATCTCCGCACGGACACGCCGTACAATACGTATACGCGACACGGACTGCCGCCGACGCCGATTGCGTTGCCCGGCGCGAGTTCGTTGCGCGCCGCGGTGCAACCGGCGCATGGCGATGCGCTGTACTTCGTCTCGCGTGGTGATGGAACGCATCAATTCTCGGCGACGCTTGAGGAACACAACCGCGCGGTACGCCGATACATACTCGGCCGGGGGAATGATGGAAACGGAACTGAGCGCTGAGCGCGGCCGCTTAATCACGGTCGAGGGCATCGAGGGCGCAGGCAAGAGCACCAATCTCGCGTTCATCGCCGGTTGCGTACGCGATGCGGGCCACGAAGTGGTCGAGACCCGCGAACCTGGCGGCACGGCGCTCGGGGAAGCCGTCCGGGCCATCGTGCTCGCGCCCAGTGAGACGCCGATTTCGCCTGAGGCAGAGACCCTGCTGATGTTCGCAGCGCGCGCGCAGCACCTTGACGAGGTCATCGAACCGGCGCTCGCGCGGGGCGCGTGGGTTGTGTGCGATCGCTTCACAGACGCCACCTACGCGTATCAGGGCGGCGGCCGCGACATGCCGTTGTCCCGCATCGCAGCGCTCGAGGACTGGGTTCAGGGGGCACTGAGGCCTGACCTCACGCTGCTGCTCGACATCGATCCGGAAGCGGGGTTGAAGCGCGTTGCTTCGCGCGGCGGCAAAGCGGACCGATTTGATGCCGAGAACACCGATTTTTTCGATAACGTGCGCGCAATCTACCTGCGGCGCGCTGCACAGCATCCAGAGCGATACGCGGTCGTCGACGCGGACCAGCCGCTGGAACAGGTGCAACAAGCGCTACGCGAGGCATTAGAACGCCTTGGCAACGAAAGCTGAACCCGTCGAGGCGGTCACGGTCGACCCCACGACGCTGAGGGTCGAGTGGCACGATGCCGCGTGGCATCGCCTGGGGGTGCAGCTCGACGCGGGGCGGATGCCGCACGCGGTACTGGTCACGGGGCTGCCGGGTATCGGCAAGGATCGATTCGCGCTCCGGCTCGCCATGCGGCTACTGTGCGAACAGCCCCGCAACGGCGACGCTTGTCGCGAATGTCGCGGTTGCGTCCAGTTCGTGGCCGGCACCCATCCCGATTACCACTTTCTCACGCGACGCGAAGCGAAGAAGCAAATCGTAATCGACCAGGTTCGCGAGGGCCTCGTCGATGCGATGCAGCTCACAAGCCAACACGGTGGGTGGAAAATTGCACTCATTTCGCCGGCTGATGCAATGAACCGCAGCACGGCAAACGCGCTCCTGAAAACGCTTGAGGAGCCCTCCGGACGCAGCGTGCTGATCCTCGTGAGTTCCAATCCATCGCGACTTCCGGCCACCATTCGGAGCCGCTGCCAGCGCGTGCCGCTGTTACCGCCGTCCGCGTCCGAGGCAACGGCCTGGCTCAAGCGCCAGCGCGTCCGCGACCCCGACCTCTTGCTCGCGCTGGCGGGCGGTGCGCCGCTCGCGGCTGCGGAATTACAGGACGCGGACCTGCTCGCTGCGCGCCCGAAGCTCGTGCAGGCACTCGCGGACCTGGTTGCGGGGCAGGGCGACGCCCCCTCGGCGGCGATGGCGTGGGCAGCGCTGCCATTTGCCGGTGCGGTGGACTGGCTACAGACTGTGGTCCACGATCTGATCCGGCTCCGCCAGCTCGGCCCCGAAGCGCCGCTCGTGAATACCGATTTGCGTCGAGATTTGCAAAGCACGGCGCACCGACTAGACTGGCGAGCATTGCATCGCCATCTGGACGAACTCGGACGGCTAAGGGCAATCGTGGATACGCCGGTCGTCGCGCAGCTGCAATGGGAGGGCGTGATGATCGCCTGGGCTGAGCGCCTCGAAGCGGCGCCACTAAATCAATAGGGGGTTGTGATGAGTGCTCCGGGCATGTTGACGCTCACGATCAAGGACAAGGGCGCGCTGTATTCCGCGTATATGCCATTCATCAAGAATGGCGGCCTCTTCATCCCGACGAGTAAGACGTACAACCTCGGCGACGAGGTGTTCATCCTGCTGACGCTGATGGACCAATCCGAAAAATTGCCGGTCGCCGGCAAGATTGTTTGGATTACGCCGCGCGGCGCGCAGCACAAGCGCAACGCCGGGATCGGCGTGCAGTTCTCGGACCAGGATAACGGTCAAACGCAGAAGAAAATCGAGACCTACCTCGCCGGCGCACTCGCCGCGGACCGGCCGACGCACACCATGTAACGCCACCTGCGGTGGTCGAAGCCAGGTGGGAGCGACGCTCTTGGCGTCGCGATGGTCGGGTCACTAACATCCAGTTCTCCGCCGACGGGCACCGCGCTCGCTCGGCTCGTAGGAAGTCACACTCCAACTTCCATCTCGCCTCGCGAGGTGCCCGTCGCCGTGTTCGCGCTGGCAGCGCGACCATCATCGCGGCGCAAAGGCGCCGCTCCTACAAAACCTTGGCACCTGTAGGAGCGGCACCTTTGTGCCGCGACAGGCGCCACCAACCACGTCGCGCCGCGTTAAAATAACGCGATGCTCATCGACAGTCATTGCCACCTGAATCTTCTCGACTCCGTCAAGGAAACCGGCGATCTCGAACCCGTGCTCGCCGCCGCGCGTGAAGCGGGTGTCGAGCACCTTTTGTGCGTCGGCGTGGACCGCCCATCGTGGCCGTCGATGATGGCGCTGATCGAAGGGCGCGGCGAAGTGTCCGCATCGATTGGCGTCCATCCGAACGACGAGCCCGGGGCGCCCGAGGACGAACCCGATGAAGCGTGGCTGCTTGAAGGCGCGCGGCACCCGCAGGTCGTCGCCATCGGCGAGACCGGCCTCGACTACTTCCGCACCGAAGGGGACACCGAGTTCCAGCGCGACCGCTTTCGGCTCCACATCCGCACCGCGCGTAAGGCCGCGCTACCCCTCATCATCCACACCCGCGCCGCGCGCGAAGACACGCTTGCGGTGATGCGCGAGGAGGGCGCCGAGCAGGTCGGCGGCGTGATGCACTGCTTTACCGAGAATTGGGAGATGGCCAAGGCTGCGATTGACCTCGGCTTCATGATTTCGTTTTCCGGCATCGTGACTTTCAAGACCGCGACCGAGCTGCAGGACGTCGCGCGCCGCGTGCCAGACGAACATCTACTCGTCGAGACCGACGCGCCGTGGCTCGCGCCCGTGCCGAATCGCGGCAAACCGAACCAACCTGCGTGGGTGCGGCACACCGCCGAATTCGTCGCGGCGTTGCGCGGGCAGACGCTGGCGCAGGTCGCTGAAGTGACAACGGCGAATTATCGACGGGTGTTCGGAGGGTAGCGGCTACTCGGCGGCGCCCGCTTGCAATCCGCCTTCTAGAACATAGGCGGTGATGCCGCGCTCGTTGAGGATGAACGAGGCCGCGGAACTACGGCGGCCGGTGTCGCACACGACCACGTACTTTTTCGCGCGGTCGATCTTGTCGATCTTCACGCGGATGAAGTACAGCGGAATGTTGATTGCGCCTTCGGGATGCGCGTTCTCAAACTCGCTCGGCAGCCGCACGTCCAGCCACACGCCGCCTTCAGCGATAATCTTGTCCGCCTGCTCCCGGGCGACCCACTTCAGCATCGGCTCGTTGAGAAGCTTCTGGAAGTCGTCCTTGCCGAGCCGCATCAGCGTGCCGTCGGTTTTCATCGTGATGGTTGCATTGCGCTTCGCGTCAGAAATCAGCGCTTCTTCGCCGAAGCTGTCGCCGACACTGAGTTCCGCGAGCTTGATGCCCTGCTTGTTCAGTGGCGTCTCGCGCGTGACAGTCGCCTTGCCTTTCGTCAACACGTAGAAATAGTCACCATCTTCGCCTTGCTTGATGACCGGCTCGCCGGCCTTCAGCGTTACGGGCTGCATGCGCATGAACATCGCCTGGATGTTCGCGGGCGGGATGCGGTGGAATGCGGGGTTCTGCAGGATGCTCGTCATCCAGTCGTCGGACTCGGAGTCGTCGTTGGAACTGAGTTCGGAGACCTCGAAGGTGCCGGTCTGGTCCCAGGTCAGCATCACGTCGAGCAAGTCAGAATCGATCGCGACGAATTCAATGTCGGTTTTTGCACGCGCTGCAAGGAAGCGGGGCATCTGCGGCGCAAGCGGGTGCTTCGCGTCGGGGGTGCCGCCCTTGATCACTTTCACGACCTTGTCGTCGTTGCGAAGTTCGACTTCGCCGGACACGACATACACGGTGCGCTTGTCTGCGTCGCCTTTTTTGAACAGGAAACGGCCGGCCGGAAGGTCCTCGACCGCGAATTTTTTCGAGAGCTCTACTTGGTTCTCAGGCTTGAGCCCATTGAGGGGCGACAAGCGCTGGAACAACTCCCTGTCAAGCGGGCGTTTTGGCATCCGCGGATTCTAGCATGTCAGGCCTCTGATTCCAGCGCCGGGACGAGCCTCGGGCGCCGCTGGTCATCGATTGCCACATAGGTGATGCGCGCCGTTGCAACCTGTACGGATTCCGCACCTGACTGGCGCTCAGAGTACACATCGACCTTCACGGTGAGCGAGGTGCGTCCCACGCGCTCCACCTCCGTGTAGCAGCTCACCACATCGCCGACGTACACCGCTTGCAGGAACACGAACTCGTTGACCGCGACCGTGACGACGCGTCCCTGTGCGCGTCGCATCGCGAGCACCGCGCCTGCGACGTCAACTTGCGACATCAGCCAGCCACCAAAAATATCGCCGAGGCCGTTCGTGTCTTTCGGCATCGCGAGCACACGGACCGTCGCTTCGCCAGGCATGGGTTTCATGTCAGATCTCATCCCAGCCTTCGTGCGGCGTGAAGCGTTCGCCATGTCGCGCCGCAAGCTCGCGCATCGTCGTGACAACGTCGTCCTTACCGCGTGACCGCGCGTAGTGGATGGGGCCGCCAGTGAAGGGCGCAAAACCCGTCCCGAAGATGACGCCCGCATCCACGAGGTCGGAATCGGCGACGACGCCCTCGTGCAGGCACGCCACCGCTTCGTTCAGCAGCGGCATAATCAATCGATCGCCCAAGTCGGACGGTGCGCCATCGGCACGGGATTTGTCACGCACCGGCTTGCCATCCTTGTAGGTGTAGAAACCGCGGCCACTCTTGCGTCCGAGATGCCCGTCGTCGACCATTTGCTTCAGCCGCGGCGGCACTTGCATGTTGAATGAATCAGCAAACACTTTCGACACCGACAGCGCGACGTCGAGACCGACCGTGTCGGCGAGTTCGATGGGGCCCATCGGCATACCGAAGTCGAGTGCAGCGCGGTCGATGGCCTCAAGCGGCACGCCCTCGCCGGCGATCAGCATCGCTTCCATCATGTACGGCATCAGGATGCGATTGACCAGAAAGCCGGGCGACGACTTCGCGGGCAACGGCAACCGGTCGATGTGCCGACCGAACGCGAGCGCCTGCTCAAGCGCGCGCGGGTCGGTATCGTCGGTGTGCACGACCTCGAGCAGCGGCATTTTCGCGACCGGGTTGAAAAAGTGCAGCCCGACGAGACGGTTCGGCGCGGCGAGGTCGCGCGACAGCTCTTCGAGCCGAATGCTGGACGTGTTCGTCGCAAGCAACGCACCGTCCTTCATTGTCGGCTCAAGCGTCGCGTACAACGCGCGCTTCGCATCGGCGTTTTCGTAAATCGCCTCGATGACGACATCCGCCTGCGCGGCGCCACGTCCGGCCACGTCCGGCACGAGCCGGTCCATCGCGGCCTGCACGAGCCGTGGGTCCTTGAGCTTGCCTTTATAGAGCTTCGCGGCCCGCTTGATGGCCGGCGCGACGTACTTCGGTTCGCGATCCTGCAGCGTCACGCTGTAACCGCGTAAAGCGCACCACGCGGCGATGTCGCCGCCCATGACGCCAGCGCCGATGACGTGCACGTGCTTCAGGTCCAGTTTCGACTTGCGCCCGAGGCTCTTCAGCCGGTCTTGCAGCATAAAGACGCGCACGAGGTTCTGCGCAGTGGTGCCGGTCATCAGCGCAGCAATAGACTCCGCTTCTTTCGCGTACATGCGCGCCGGGTCGTCGTAGTGATCTTTCCACAGTTCGATGATGGCGTACGGCGCGGGATAATGACGGCGCTTCGCCTTGCGGGCAACCTGCTTCTCGAGTTGGCTCGCGACGATGCCGCGCATGAGCTTATTGGACAGCCACTGCTGCCATTGCGGCGCGCGCTTCACGGGCGGCGGATTCAGCGCGAGCTTGCGCGCCGCGCGTTCAAGATGGCGTTCCGGCACCGCCATGTCGACGAGCCCGATTTTCTTCGCAGCGCGTGCGCGCAGCCCCCGGCCGGTCAGCATCATGTCCATCGCCGGCAACACACCGACGAGACGAATCGATCGCACGGTGCCGCCAAACCCTGGATGGATACCGAGCTTCACTTCGGGCAGGCCGAGCTGCGTCTTTGGGTCGTCGAGCGCGACGCGGTAGCGGCACGCGAGCGCGAGTTCGAGACCGCCGCCGAGTGCGAAGCCATTGATCATCGCGACGGTGGGGCAGGGGAGGCGCTCGAGCCGCTCAAGGACCTGTTGGCCGCTTCGAATCAATGCGAGCGCGTCGTCAGGGCCCTTCAAGTCGACGAATTCTGTGATGTCGGCGCCGGCGATGAACCCCGACGCTTTCTTTGAATGCACGATGATCGCTTTCGGCTTCATTTGCTCGAGCTCCGTCACACGCTCGCCGAGCTCGCGCATCACCGCGCCGGAGAGCACGTTGGTGCTCGCGCCCTCCTTATCGAAGCCAAGCCACGCGATGCCGTCGTTATCTTGGGAAATAATCCAATTACTCATTCCGCCACCTCCAACAACATCGCACCACCTTGACCGCCACCGATGCACAGCGTCGCGACTGCATAGCGGCCACCGGTTCGCTTCAAGACGTTCAGCGCGTGTAACGCGACGCGCGCGCCGCTCGCACCCACCGGATGCCCGATCGCCACCGCGCCGCCGTCGATGTTCAGCTTAGACTCGTCGATTGCGCCGAACGCATCCTTGAGCCCGAGTTCGTTGCGGCAATAATCGTCGTCCGCGAGCGCCGCATTGCACGCGAGTACCTGGCCAGCAAACGCTTCGTTGATTTCGAAGTAATCGATGTCGTCGCGGCCAAGCCCGTGACGTTGCAACAACTGCACGATCGCGTGCACCGGACCGAGTCCCATCTGTGCCGGATCGATCGCCGCCCATTCGCAGTCGACGATGCGGCCGAGCGTCGGCAACGCGTGTTCGTCGACCGCTTTTTGCGACGCAAGTAGCAGCGCCGCCGCACCGTCGGTGACCTGCGAACTGTTCGCGGCGGTCACGAGCCCGACATCGCGGTCGAAGAACGGCTTCAGTGTCGCGAGCTTTTCTTCGCTCGAGTCGCGCCTAAGCCCGTCATCGTGTTCGTGGTAGCTGCCATCGGGACCGTAGACCGTAACGACCTCGTCGGCCAAATAACCGGCGTCGATCGCCGCGGCGAGCCGCTGGTGGCTGCGAACCGCATAGGCATCCATCTGCTCGCGCGTGATACCGAATCGGTGCGCGATAATTTCTGCGGTCTGCCCCATGGACAGTCCGACAATCGGATCGGTCAGGCCGCGTAGCAAGCCAATCACGGGCGAAAAATGCTTCGGCCGGAGACTGAAGAACAGGCGTGCGCGCTGCGTCGCGGTTTTCGCCTGTTGCATGTCCGCCATCCAATCGACCATGTCCGGCCCGAACAGTACCGGCGCTCGGCTCATCGCCTCGGTGCCGCCTGCGAGCACGAGATTCGAACGGCCGGTCATGATGTTCACGCGCGCCGAATCAAGCGCCTGCAGCGCGGATGCGCAGTTGCGCATCACGGTCCAGCCGGGCACTTTGAAGCCGCAACCAAGTCTGAGCGCGATGATGCGGCCGATGTTCGCCTCATCAGGACTTGGCATCGCACAACCGAAAATCACTTCGTCGAGCGCGGACGGTTCGAATGGACTGCGCGCGAGTAGTGGGCGACCCGCGCCGACCGCGAGGTCAGACGCGCTGAACGGGCCTGGTCGGCCGCGTGCTTTAAGGAACGGCGTACGGGCGCCATCGACGACGAATACCGATTGGAACTCTGTCATGCGTAAACCTCCGCGGTTAGGAAACCGCGCTCTTTTTCGGTGCGAGGACGGTCGGCGTCGCGGCGGGCGCCTCGAAACCGGCGATCAGGAACGGGACCAGACGAGACAGCGTGACTTCGACGTCCTCGACATGTTCGGTCCCCGCAATCAAACGAAGTAATTGGGCATCCGCGATCGTGTACGCGGTCGCGCCAATCATGAAATGCAGCCGCCAGTAAATTTCTTCACGCTCCAACGCGGGTAGCGCGTCATCGAGCGCCTGCGCGAACCGCTCGAGCACGTCGCGATACTGGCCGGTGAAGAAGCGTTCGAAGCGGGTCGAGCCCTCGGTGTAGCTCTGGCCGACGAGACGGATGAACAACGGACCACCCAACACCGGGTCACGGCTCACGCGCAGCACCGGTTCGATGAACGCGCGGATGATCTGGTGGAGCGACAGCGGCTGGCCGGCGGCCTGGGTTTCGAGTTCCTTCAACTTGCGCAGACGCTCGACATTCAAGGGTTGCAGCCGCCGCGCATACACCGCCTCGATGAGCGCGTCGCGCGAGCCGAAGTGGTAATTGACGGCGGCGAGATTCACGCCGGCGCGCGCGGTGATGTGCCGCAGCGACGTCGCCGAAATGCCGCTTTCGGCGAAAAGGTGTTCGGCGGCCTCAACGATGCGGGCCTTGGTGGTTTGGGGTCGTTCTGCCATCAGGGGTTCCGTTTCAAACGGGTGTTTAGAGCATAACAGGCGTTGTCGAAGGATTGAAGCGCGGCCTCGAGCTGGGCGCGCGTGTTGTAGCAATGCGGACTAAAGCGGAGCGCGGGTCCACGCGCGGCGCACAGCACGCCCGCCTGTTCGAGCTGCTCGGCGATTTCGGCGTGCTCGAGATCCGCAACCGCGATGCAGACCGCGCCACCGAACCGGCCAGGAACCCAAGGCGTGACCACGGTGACCCCAGGCCGTGTGGCGAGCGCATCGGCAAGCCATGTTGCATTGTCGAGCACACGCCGCTCGATCTCGTCCGCGCCGATTTCTTCGAACAGGCTTAAGGTCGCTTCGAAGCCGAGAATACCGGCCCAGTTCGCGGTGCCGGCCTCGAATCGTTGCGCGCTGGATTCCATTTCGGCGAGTGTGCCGGCGAAACGCATCGGGTCTCGCAGGGTGTGCCAGCCGTGCGAGAGCGGTCTGAGCGTTTCGCGCAGCGATGCTCGGCAGTAAAACATCGCAACGCCGAACGGGCTCATCAGCCATTTGTGTGAGCCTGCGACGACAAAATCCGCATGCGCGGCGAGCGCGCTGAAGCGCAGCGCGCCGAGGCTCTGGACCGCATCAACACAGTACAGAATGCCGTGCGCGCGGCAGAACGCGCCAAGCCGTTCGACGTCGATACGCGTGCCGCTGCCGTACTGCACGGTACTGACCGACAGCAGCCGCGCGCCGTCGCCGCACGTACGCTCGAGCGCGTCCTCGGGCGATTCACCATCCGCGGGTACGACACGGACGAGTTCGACGCCTTGGTCGGCGAGCGCTTCCCACGCGACGAGATTCGACACGAATTCTTCGGCCAGGACGACAATCCGGTCACCGCGCTGCCAGGTCAGCCCGCGCGCGACTTGCGAGAGTGCCTCGGACGTATTCTTTAAAAGCGCGATATCGTCGGGGGAGGGCGCGTGCACCAGTCGCGCGAGCCGCTCGCGCAATCGCTGCTCCGCCTCGAGCCAGGCGGGGAAACTGCCCGCATAACTGCGGCGGCACATCGTTTCCGCGAATGCTTGTACGGCGTCGGCGCACCGGCGGGGCCACGGCGCGACGCCCGCGTGGTTCAGATGAATGAGGTCTCCATCGACGACGAACTCACGCTCGAAGAGTGTGTCCATCAAACGCCGGCGGCGAGCCACGCGAGATAACCCGCATAGATGAGCACGAGTCCGGCGCCCTCAAGGCGCCCGATGACGAACCGTGTGCGCATGATCGGCAGCAGGATGACCGCGAATGCGATCATCACCGCGAGGTCGATGCGCGACACGCCGCCGGCGTCGAGGGGCATGATCAGCGCCGCGAGGCCGACCACGCACAAGACGTTAAAGAGGTTCGAGCCGAGCACGTTGCCGACCGCGATGTCGCCTTCGCGTTTCGCGGCCGCGACCATCGACGCGGCGAGTTCGGGCAGGCTCGTGCCGATCGCGATAATCGTGAGGCCAATCAGCGCTTCGGATAAACCGAACGCGCGCGCGATGTCGACGGCGGCGGACACCAACACCCGCGCGCCGACGACCAGGACGGCAAGGCCGACCAAGGTGATCACGACGTATTGCCACGTGGGTCGGTTCGCGGTCGGCATCGATTCTGCGAATTCCGCCTCGACCTCGGGTGCCTGTTTGGCGCGCGCGGCGCGCAGGCTGTAAATCGTGAACGCAATAACGCCGAGGAACAGCACGAGCCCCTCGATGCGGCCGACGAGTCCGTTCCAGAGCAGGATCGTGAGGAACACCGATACCGCGATGACGAGCGGCAGCTCGAAGCGAATGAGCTGCGCGCGAACGTCGATCGGGCGAACGAGGGCGGCGAGGCCGAGAATCAGGCCGATGTTCGCGATATTCGAGCCGACGACATTGCCGACCGCAATCGCACCCTGGCCGGCAATGCCCGCTTGCACGCTGACCAAGAGCTCCGGCGCACTCGTGCCGAACGCGACCACGGTCAGGCCGATTACGAGCGGCGTCAGGCCAAGCTTCAGGCCGAGGCACGACGCGCCGCGCACGAGACCCTCGGCGCCGACGTATAACAGGGTCAGTCCGAGCAACAGCATCAGGACGGTCAACAGCATGGTTCGGGAATCCTAGTTAAAGTGTTTTCGAGGTTAGGTCGTAAACGCATTGTGATAATTGATTTTTCCTGCAAGGTGCAGAAGGACACCGGGCATCAATTCCAAGGCCATGAACGCCGCAGCGGGCACGTCCATCGCAATCTCGATGCCAAATCGCCGCGCGGGCCGGAACCCGAACCGCGGATACCACTCCGGATGGCCCAGGACGAAGACCGCATCTACCTGGGCATCGCCCAGCGCCGACAACGCGCCGTCCGCGAGCGCCGAACCGATGCCTTGGCCTTGGAAATCCGGTAGCACCGCCATCGGACCGAGGCCCACCAGCGACGCCCGATGCTTCGGCGTCGGCGTGATCGTCACCGGGCTGAATAATACATGAGCGACCACGGCGCCATTGGTTTCGGCGACAAACGAATGCCAGGGGTCGAGCGCGCCGCGGAGCCGGTCGACGAGGTCGGCCTCGAACGGCGTATCGAACGCCGCGAGATGCACGGCGCGGATCGCCTGGCGGTCGTCGCCGTTTTCACGGCGGATGTGGGTGCCCATTGCACTCATCTATAGGCCTGTGCACGCAGCCGCGCAAGACGGTGACAAAGGAAGCACATTAATAATGTTGGCTAACTCGTTGAATAAAAGAGGACTTAGGGTGATATACCTAAGCAATACGGCCACGGACAGGTCGTCCTCATCAATTACGCATAATAGATATTATGTCAAATTGACTAAGGCGTGATAGCGACGCCACCACTCGGCGCCGTGCGCGGCGCTGCGCCCCGTCTCGGCACAGACTAGGAGATGCGCGAGCTCATGGGCAAGCAACTCGTCGAGCGCGGCATCCGACAGGCTGGCCGCGGCGCCGGGTCGGATGGCGATCCGCCAGTCATCACAGCTCGATGACGCAATCGCGCCGCCGCGCAGCTCGCGGACCACGATCGCCGGTTGGTCGAGCCGCAGGCCGTCGCGTGCGGTGTACTCGCTCAGCAGCGCCGCCACGCGGGCATCGAGGGCGCGGTCCTGGTTCCGGGGTTCGACCGCGGTGCCGAACGCGGACAGGACCAGCACGACCAGCACCGCGCCGCCGAGGTCTTTGAGGGCGTTCCGTGCCCTGCCCCCGTTCACTCGAGGAGTTCCAGGATCTCTGCCGTTCGGCGGCGGACGAGGAGTTCGTCGCCGCGCGATTCGACGTTGAGCCTGAGCAACGGCTCGGTGTTCGACGGCCTGAGGTTGAAGCGCCAATCCGGGAATTCAACGCTGACGCCATCCAGATAGGACACCCGCAGCGCATCGTCGCGGAAATGCTCGAGCACGCGGTACGTGGCCGCGTCGGCGTTCGCGACGGGCCGGTTGATCTCACCGCTCATCGGGTACGCCCGTTGGCACGCCTCGACGAGGCTCGACAGCGTCTTGCCGGACCGGCTCATCAGTTCAAGGACGAGCAACCACGGAATCATGCCGCTGTCGCAGTAGGCGAAGTCACGGAAATAGTGGTGCCCGCTCATCTCGCCGCCGTAGACCGCATTCGACGAGCGCATGGTGTCCTTCATATTGGTATGGCCGCAGCGGCTTAAGACCGGCACCCCGCCCGCGCGGTTCACGACGTCGACGGTGTTCCACACGAGCCGAGGGTCATGCGCGATTTTTGCGCCCGGGCATTTGTTCAGAAACGCTTTTGCGAGCAGGCCGACCACGTAGTAGCCATCGACAAAGCGGCCCCGCTCATCGAACAAAAAGCAGCGATCGAAATCGCCATCCCACGCGATGCCGAGCGCGGCGCCGGAGGCCATGACGACCTTGCTGGTCCCGGCCCGTGTTTCGGGCAGCAGCGGATTTGGCACCCCATTCGGGAAGGTCCCGTCCGGCTCGTGGGCCATACGGACGAGCTCGATGGGTAGGTGTTTCGCAATCGCGTCGACGACCGGGCCTGCGCTGCCATTGCCGCTGTTCACGACGATCTTCGTCGGTTTGATCAGGTTCGGGTCGACGTACGACAACATGTGCTTCACATACGCAGCGCGGACGTTGCCGGGGCGATACTCGCCGCGCGCCGTGACGCGACGCGGCAGCGGTCCCGCCGCGCGTGTTGCGATTTCACGCAGGCCCGAGCCGATGCCGACCGGTCGCGCGCCCGCACGGACGAACTTCATGCCGTTGTATTCGGGTGGGTTGTGGCTCGCGGTCACCATGATGCCGCCATCGAGTTCAAGGTGCGCCGTCGCGAAATAGATTTCCTCAGTTCCGCACAATCCGATGTCACACACGCTGGCGCCGGCCGAGCGCAGTCCGTCTGACAACGCGGTCGACAAGGCTTCACTGGACGGGCGAACATCGCGACCGATGACCACCGAGCGCGCGCCGAATTGTTCTGCGTATGCGCGGCCGATACGCCACGCAATACCTTCATTCAGCTGATCCGGTACGCGTCCGCGAACGTCGTAGGCTTTGAAACACTCCAGAACCGCGGCATCAGCTGTTTGCGGCGCGGCCATAGTTGTCGTCGAAACGGACAATGTCATCCTCCCCGAGGTAGCTTCCTCGCTGTACTTCGATGATTTGAAGCGGCTCCGTGCCGTTGTTCCTCAAGCGGTGGCGCGTCTTCGCCGGTAGATCGGTCGATTCCTGCATCCGCAAAGTGAACACCTCGTCGTCGCGCGTGACCTCGGCTTCGCCACGCACGACCACCCAGTGTTCAGACCGGTGGTGATGCATCTGCAATGACAAACTCGCGCCTGGATTAACCTGGATAAGCTTGACCTGCATTTCGGCGTCCCGCGCGAGGCGTTCGTACCAGCCCCACGGACGATGGACGCGCGGGTGGAGGTCGACCTCCTCCCTACCCTCGCTTTCGAGCGCGGCGACGAGGCCCTTGACCTCGCTCGCGCGGTCGATGGGTGCGACAAACACCGCATCATCCGTCGAAATCACAACTTGGTTGCGGAGCCCGACTGCGGTGACGAGCTTGCCGCTCGAGTGCACGAACGAGCCCTCGACGTCGGTAAGCAGCACGTCGCCGCGTGCGACGTTCTTACCGGCTCCGCCGGCGCCGGCATCGAGCAGGCTCGCCCACGTACCGAGGTCGTTCCAGGTGTAGTCCACCTCAACGACTTTCGCGGTACGCGTGTGTTCCATGACCGCATAGTCAATGGACTCACTCCGGCAGCCCATCAGCGCTTCGCGATTGAGCTGCAGCGCGATGCCATTCCACTTGGCGCTCTGCACGGCGCTCGCCGCGGCCGCCGCGATGTCTGGCGCATGTCGCTCGAGCGCGCTCAGATACACGTCTGCGCGCATTAAGAAGACGCCGCTATTCCATAGATATTCGTCGCTCGCGAGATACTCGACCGCCGTCTCGGCGTCCGGCTTCTCCTTGAACTCGAGCACACGGTGCACGCCATCCTTGGCATGGCCGGTGGATTTGTGGATGTAGCCGTAGTCGGTATTCGGTCCGGTTGGCTTGACGCCGAACAACACGATCGCGCCGGCCTCAGCCTCGGGTGTGCCGCGCTTGACCGCCGCGGCGAAGCGCGTGCGATCGTCGACGTAATGGTCAGCCGGCATCGCAAGCAACAACGCTTTCGGGTTGTTCCGCGCCGCGTGAATCGCGGCCATCGCGAGCGCCGCAGCGGTGTTGCGCGCGACCGGTTCGAGCAGGATATTGAGTCCGCTGACACCGATCTCGGCAAGTTCATCGAGGATCAGGAATCGATGGTCCTCGTTGCCGACAACGACCGGCGGGCGTGCGTTATCGATTGCACCGGCGCGACGCACCGCCTCCTGGAACGGCGAACGCTCGCCATACAGTTTCAGGAACTGTTTCGGATGTTGCCTGCGCGACAGCGGCCAAAGTCGAGTCCCTGACCCCCCGCACATCACGATGGGGATTATTGATCTGGAAGAATCCGTTTCCATGAGCACCTCTGTTGTCTTGGGGCTCATGTTCCGCGACAAGCGCGCGTTCAGGTATCCATACAACACCCGTTATTGCGCGCAGCGCATCCTGAAAACTATTTACAGTCAGGCGTTTGCCGTAACAATCTCAATGGTTATACGGGTGTGCCGGTCGCACGCGTTGCTATACGGTTACAGCTACTTCGACAGGAAAGGTGCACCGTGGCATTACGTGTTTTGGTGGTTTCGTCCGATGAAGCGCTCAGCCGGACCATCGACAATGCACTCGCGCAAGATGATTTCGACACGGAAGTCGTGACGGATATATCGCGGGCGATGCAAAGTGTCCATGGCGCACATCGACCCGATATGATCGTGCTCGATCTTGCGTTGAACGACCAGGAAGGTTTCGAGCTCGGTCGCAAGCTGCGGCGCGACCACACGACCAGCCGGATCCCTATTATCGGGGTCGCGAAAAGCGGACGCGTCGGCGACAAGGTTGAAGCGCTCGATGCGGGCGCGGACGACTGCGTGACGCGCCCGCTTGCGATCGATGAGTTTCGCGCACGCGTGAAGGCCTTGTGTCGCCGCGCGATGCCCGACGAACCGGACGGCCATATTCGCGCCGGCCCAATCGATATGGACCTTGAGCGTTGGACGATTACGGTCGGTGAGCGGCCAGTGCGCCTCACCAAGAAAGAATTCAAGCTGCTGCAAGTCCTGCTGCAAGCAAAAGGCCGTGTGTTGAGCCGCGACGCCCTCCTCGATCAGGCGTGGCCGCACAGTAGTATCCATGGGCTCGACACCCGTACGGTCGACGTTCATGTCGGGCGCTTGCGGCGCAAACTGGGCCCCGCTGGGCGGCACATTATTACTGTTCGCAATGTCGGATTCCGCTTCGACGTGCTCCCCGAATGGATCACCGGGCACCCAGGCACCCGCGACAAACCCGGAGACGCACCGACCCGCCGTCACTAAATTCGGGTGATTACCCGATACCTCCGCCCTAGCCCCATTACTAAAGTGTTTCCCGTCACAACGTAAAAAGGGTCCGGGGCCGGGCTCCGTCGTGGGCTCGCTGCCCACGAGAGCGCCTTGTTCTAGAATGTCCGCTGGGGAACATATGCGCGCGAGTCTCGCGCGAAAACCGCCGCGACGCGGGGGATGACGGAGGAAATGAATCAATGAGCACCAAATCCACCAAGGGCCGAGCCAAAACGGCGGAGCATAGCCCCGGCGGCGAAAGCCACGTCGAGGTCCTCCGCGAACTCGTCGCCCACTTGCGCCAGGGCCGCAGCCCCCTCCGTGAGGAATGGGCACGCCGCATCATGGGCGCGCGATTCCTGACGGCGATGACCAACGACGAGATTCTCGCCGAGGTCAGTTCGGTCTACGACAACTACCTTGGTGCGCTTGAGACGGGGTCGATCGAAGCCCTCGAGGCCTACGCGCGCGACTTGTCCGAGCGAATCATCCCCCGGGGCGTCGAGACGCACGAGGTTGTGGGTATCGTGCTCTTGCTCCGCGACGTGCTCGCACGATCGCTGTTCTCGAAGTACGGCGCGAACGAGCAGGTGCTCACCCGCGTCCTTGACGCTTACGAGCCGGCGGCGAACCGGATTGCAAACACCGTGGCGGTCGGCTTCGTGCAGGAACGCGAGCGCATCATCCGCCAGCAGCAGGAAGCGATCCGAGAGCTCTCAACGCCCGTGTTGCCGGTGCGTGAACGACTCCTGATTCTCCCCATCATCGGCATCATCGATCCGCAACGCGCACGCCAGTTGACCGAGCAGTTACTGCGCGGCATCCGCGTGAACCGCGCAAAAGTGGTCGTGATGGACCTCACCGGTGTGCCGGCTGTCGACGCGGCGGTCGCGAACCACTTGGTGCAGACCGTCGAGGCGGCCCGCCTGGTCGGTGCGGACGTCATCGTGACCGGTCTCGCACCGGAAATTGCCCAGACGCTCGTCACCATCGGTGTCGACCTCGGCAAGATGGCGACCGTCGGCGACCTGCAGGGCGGCATCGAAGAGGCAGAGAAGCTGCTCGGCTATAAGGTCGTGCCCATCAACGACGCGGTCGAGTAATCATGGACGTCCCTGTATTAAAACAGCGCGATTATCTAATCGCCTCGGTGCAGGCTGTCCTGACCGACCGCGATCTCGTGGTCTTGCGCGACCGGTTGGTCGAGCAAGTCGGATATTACCGCTCCGTCGGCGTTATTCTCGACGTGACGGGACTCGACGTCATGGATTCATTCTCTGTGCGCACGCTTAGGGACATGGCGCACATGATTCGATTGAGGGGGGCGGACACGGTCATTGTCGGTATTCAGCCGGAAGTCGCATTCTCGATGGTGCAGCTGGGCTTGAGCCTTGAGGGTGTGCCCACAGCGCTGGACCTTGAGGAAGGGCTGGCGTACCTCGACAGCCGACCAAAACGAAACCACACGCGCACGAAATGATCACGGAGACCGACCTCCTCCGCCGTCTCGGCGGGGAAGCGGTAGATGCCTTGGACGAAACAGCGACGATTGCGATTGATGCCGTAGCTGACATCGTCACCGCACGTCAGCGGGGGCGAGAAATGGCGTTGCGGCTCGGGTTCTCAGAGACCGAATCAACATTGATTGCGACCATCATCTCCGAGCTCGCCCGTAACATCGTGCTGTACGCCCAGAGCGGCGAAATCAAACTCGAACGAGCGACCTCCGGCGAGCGCCGCGGCCTCGTCATCACCTGCGCCGATAACGGTCCCGGCATCCCGGATGTCCAGCGCGCGATGGTGGGTGGCTACTCAACTTCGGGTGGACTCGGGCTCGGGCTGTGCGGCGTCCAGCGCATGGTCGACGAGCTCGACATCGATACGAAGGTCGGTAAGGGCACCACCATTACCGCGAAGAAATGGCTGTACTAAAAACACGCTCCGCGGAATGGGCATCGGCCTTCGTCAGCCTCCCCGGTGAAGCACAATGCGGCGATCGGCATTTCGTAGCCGACGTCCCCGAGGGCACGCTAATCGCGGTCGTCGATGGCATCGGCCACGGCGATCAAGCGGCCTTCGCGGCCGAGCGCGCCATCGAGGTCATTGAGCGATATGGCGCCGTCGAACCCATCGAGCTTCTGATACAACGCTGTGATAGTGCGTTGCGCGACACCCGCGGCGCCGCCATCAGCATCGCCCATTTCGCCGCCGAAGAGCGCATGCTTAACTGGCTCGCAATCGGCAACGTCGCAGGCCGTATCCAGCGGCGCACGCCAGTCGCACAGTTTCCGCACGAATCGCTCTTGTTGCGCCCCGGCGTCGTCGGCCGCCGACCTGCGCGCGCGCAGCCGGCCGCGGTCCGCATCGGTCGTGGCGACGTACTGATTCTGGCGACGGACGGGATTGACCCGGACTTCGCCGAGAGCATTGACGTCGAAGATCACGTTGAGGCGATCGCCGAGACACTGCTCGCAACGCACGGCAAGTCGAACGACGATGCCCTCGCGTTCGTGATCCGGCTCCTGAATTGAATGGAAACCGACCTCCTCGAACAGTACCAACGTGCGCTCGGGGAATACCTGACGCGCGGCGGAGAAGCATCACTGAACGAGGCTTACGAACTCGGTCGCAGCGCGCTGTCCTCCGGCAAAGGGCTCCTTGAAGTCGTGAGCATGCACCAGCTCGCCACCGTTGCGGCATTGAACGGACGGGGGGACGGCGTGAGTGATCTCGTC
>CAYODZ010000231.1:0-2970 GCA_964402835.1 uncultured Gammaproteobacteria bacterium
CGTCCCCCTTGCTGGTTCAACCTGAACGCCGCGCACGACATGCTTCGCGGCGGCATGATTGCGGACATCATCCCCACGTTCGGCAGCGTCAACATGATTGGCGGAGAGTGCGACCGCTAGCTGGCCGTCGTGTCCCGCGCCTCGACAGCGTTGCGATGTTTTTGTTTTGCGGAAGCGGTGTGAGCCCTTCCTGGTCGACGTGAGCAAAGGTTCAGAAATGCCCTCGTTCAAGCTTGATGGCAGAGAGATCCCGTTCGAGCCCGGCGATACGATCATCCGCGCAGCGTGGCGGCAGGGTGTCGAGATCCCCCACTACTGCTGGCATCCCGGGCTGAGCGTCGCCGCGAACTGCCGCATGTGTCTCGTTGAGGTCGAGAAAGCGCCGAAGGCGTTACCGGCCTGCGCGACACCCGTCATGGACGGCATGAAGGCGTTCACGCGCTCGCCGAAAGCGCTCGCCGCGCAGAAAGCGGTGATGGAATTCCTGTTGATCAACCATCCACTCGACTGCCCGATTTGCGATCAGGGCGGTGAGTGCGAACTGCAGGACGTCGCGCTCGGCTTCGGCAGCGCAGTTTCGCAGTACCAAGAATCGAAACGCATCATCAAGGACGAGAATATCGGCCCGCTGATTTCGACCGAGATGACGCGCTGTATCCACTGTACGCGCTGCGTGCGTTTCGGCACCGAGATCGAGGGCATCCAAGAGCTCGGTGCGACCGGTCGGGGCGAGTTCATGGTCATCGGCACTTACGTCGGCCAGACCGTCGACCACGAATTGTCCGGCAACATCATCGACCTGTGCCCGGTCGGCGCGCTGACCTCGAAGCCGTTCCGTTTTCAGGCGCGCGCGTGGGAGCTGAACCAAATCGAGACGATCGCGCCGCACGACGGCATCGGCTCGAACCTGTACGGCCACCTATCGCGCGGTGAACTGTTGCGCGTGGTGCCGCGCAACAACGAGCTCGTGAACGAGACCTGGATCTCGGACCGCGACCGTTTCTCGTACGAGGGCTTGTATGCACCGGACCGCCTGTCGCAGCCGGCGGTCAAGAACGCGGCAGGCACCTGGGTCTCCACGGACTGGGCGGTCGCGCTCGAAACGGCCGTGAAACAGCTACGATCCGCGACCGGCGGCGACTTCAACGAGCTCGGCATCCTCGCGTCGCCGAACGCGACGAACGAAGAGTTGTTCCTCGTCGGCGAGATCGCACGCAAGCTCGGTTGCAACAACGTCGATCATCGCCTGCGCCAAGCGGACTTCAGCGCCGGTGCCGTCGAACCGACGCTCGGCCAGTCCATCGCGGAGCTCGAGAACAATGACGCTGTGCTCGTCGTCGGCGCGAACCTGCGTAAGGACGTGCCGCTCGCAGCGCACCGGCTGCGCAAGGCCGCGATGCGCGGCGCGCGGATCGGCTTTCTGAACCCGCGTCGCGTCGAAGTCCTGCATCCAGTGTCCGGGCAGGTCGTCGTGAAGCCGTCCGAAATGGCCGCGGCGCTCGCGTCCGATGAGGTCGCCGACCTTCTGAAAGGCGAGGGCAAGAAGACCATCCTGCTCGGCCGCATTGCCATTGCGAACCCCGAGTACGCAGCACTGCGCCGCGCGGCCGAGAAACTGGCCCAGGCAACCGGCGCCACGGTCGCGACGCTCGCCGATGGCGCGAACGCGATGGGTGCGTACGCGGTCGGCGCGTTGCCGTCTGCCGACGGTCTCGACGCGCGCCAGATGGTCGAGCGTCCCCGCAAAGCGTATCTGTTGCTTGGGTTCGAGCCTGAACTCGATGCGCTCAACGGCGCGGGTCTTAGCGCTGCGCTGAAAGCAGCTGATGCGGTCGTCGTGCTGAACCCGTATGCGACCGACGCGATGCGCGCGTATGCGAGCGCGTTGCTGCCCATCGGTACCTGGGCCGAGAGCGCGGGCACGTTCGTGAACGCGGCCGGTTTGTGGCAGTCGTGGAACGGCGTCGTGCCACCTGTCGCGCAGTCGCGGCCGGCGTGGAAAGTGCTGCGCGTACTCGGCAACCTGCTCGGCCTCGATGGCTTTGAGTATGAGGACATCGATGAGGTTCGGCAGGCGGTTCGCGAATATTCTGAATCGCGGCACAAAGGTGCCGCTCCTACAGGTGCCACGGATCCCGGGGCGGCGCCTTCGCACCGCGAAAATGAACTGGAAGCAGTCCCAGGCTTCGCCACCTACGGCGGGGATATGATTGTCCGCCGCGCGGGCGCGCTGCAGATGACGCGCGATGCGCAGGCCGACCAAGTCGCGAGGCTGCATCCTGAGACCGCCGCATCGCTCAGCCTTAACGACGGTGACGCGATGCTCGTGCGCGCGGGCGATGGCCGCGCGGTGTTCTCGCTGCGTGTCGATGACGGCATGGCGCCGGGCGCTGTGTGGTTGCCGCTCGGTACGCATACCGCGACACGCCTTGGTCTGGCCGCCGGCCCCGTGACAGTGGAGGCTGCGTCGACGTGATCGAGACCGTGACCGGCTACTGGGAAATGCTGCCGCGTTGGCTGCAATACGCGGCGATGATTGCGCCATTGATGGTCTCGCTGACCATCGCGGTCGCGATGTTCACCTATGCGGAGCGGCGCGTGATTGGCGCGATGCAGACGCGCATCGGCCCGAATCGTGTCGGCCCGTGGGGCTTGTTCCAGCCATTCGCGGACGTGCTGAAGCTGTTTGTGAAAGAAATCGTCGTTCCGACGCAGTCGAACAAGGCGCTGTATCTCATCGCGCCGCTGCTCGCAATCGCGCCGGCGTTCGCCGCTTGGGCGGTGCTGCCGTTCGAAGCCGAGGCGGTGCTAGGCGACGTCAACGCGGCGCTGCTGTACATCCTGGCGCTGACCTCGATGACCGTGTACGGCGTAATCATCGCCGGCTGGGCGTCGAATTCGAAGTACGCGCTGCTCGGCGCGATGCGGTCGGCTGCGCAGATCGTCGCGTACGAGATAGCGATGGGCTTC
>CAYODZ010000232.1:0-5510 GCA_964402835.1 uncultured Gammaproteobacteria bacterium
CTTACTTGTTTTTCCGCAGCGATACTTAAGCTCCTCCTGAAACGTTAAGGCCGTGGCTCGCGATCTCGGCGGCGAGTCGCTCAGCGAATGCCTGCTGCGACAGGCTGCCGAGGTCTTCACCGCTACGCGTGCGCACGGCCACGGTATTCGATTCCATCTCGCGGTCACCGACCACCAATAGGTACGGGACGCGTTGAATCGTGTGCTCGCGGATTTTAAAGCCTACCTTCTCGTTTCTCAAGTCTGATTTCACCCGAAATCCCTGATTTACAAGGTTTTGGGCCACAGACTTCGCGTAATCGGCCTGACGGTCGGTGATATTGAGCACCACGGCCTGTTCTGGGGCGAGCCACGTCGGGAAGGCGCCGGCGTGATGCTCGATCAAGATTCCGAGGAATCGTTCGAATGAACCGAGGATGGCGCGGTGCAGCATCACGGGCCGGTGGCGCTCGCCGTCCTCGCCCACATACTCGGCGTCGAGGCGCTCCGGTAGCACGAAATCGACCTGCAGGGTGCCGCACTGCCAATCCCGACCAATCGCGTCGCGCAGCACGAATTCGAGCTTCGGCCCGTAGAACGCGCCCTCACCCGGGTTGTGTTCGGTATCGAGCCCAGCGGCTTTCGACGCCTCGAGCAGCGCCGCTTCGGCGCGGTCCCAGGTCGCGTCGTCGCCGGCACGAACGGGCGGTCGGTCCGCGTACTTGATCCGTACGTCCTCAAAGCCAAAATCGCGGTACACCGATTGCAGCAGCGCGCAGAACTCGGTGGTCTGCGCCGCAACCTGGTCCTCGGTGCAAAAAATGTGGGCATCGTCCTGGGTAAACGCGCGCACGCGCATGAGCCCGTGCATCGCGCCCGACGGCTCGTAGCGGTGACACGCGCCGAACTCGGACAGCTTCAACGGCAGATCGCGGTAGCTCGTGACGCCTTGCTTGTACACCTGCACATGGCCCGGGCAATTCATCGGTTTGATCGCGAGCTGCAGCGCTTCGTCTTCGCCGGTGGTCGCGACGAACATGTTCTGGCGGAACTTCTCCCAGTGGCCGGACTTCTCCCACAACGCACGATCCATCAGCTGGGGCGTGCGGATTTCGTCGTAGCCGGCGGCGTCGAGCCGGCGGCGCAGGTACGCCTCGACTTCGCGCCACAGGCGCCAGCCCTTCGGATGCCAGAACGCGCTGCCGACCGCCTCGTCCTGCATGTGGAACAGGTCGAGTGCGCGTCCGAGCTTGCGGTGGTCGCGTTTGTCGGCCTCTTCGAGCCGATGCAGGTACGCTTTGAGGTCCTTGTCGTTCGCCCACGCGGTGCCGTAAATGCGCTGCAGCATCGCGTTGTTCGAATCGCCGCGCCAATACGCGCCGGCGACCTTGGTCAATTTGAACGCGCCGAGCTTGCCCGTGCTCGGCACGTGCGGGCCGCGGCACAGGTCCATGAAGTCTTCCTGCGCGTACAGCGAAATCGGCTCGTCCGACGGAATCGACGCGATAATCTCGGCCTTGTACTCCTCGCCGATCGAGCGGAAATGGGCGACCGCCTCGTCGCGCGGCATCTCGCTGCGCGACACCGGTAGGTCCTGTTTCGCGAGCTCCTTCATGCGTGCCTCGATTTTCTCGAGGTCGTCGGGCGTGAACGGCCGCTCGAACGCGAAGTCGTAATAGAAGCCGTCATCGATGACCGGGCCGATGGTGACCTGCGCGGACGGATACAGCTGCTTCACCGCGTGCGCGAGCAGGTGCGCGGTCGAATGGCGGATGACGTCGAGCCCATCCGGGTCGCGGTTCGTGATGATCGCGAGCGGCGCGTCGTTGTCGATGCGGTACGAGGTGTCGACGACGCGGTCGCCGACCCGGCCCGCGAGTGCGGCCTTCGCGAGGCCGGGGCCGATATCGGCCGCGACGTCCGCGACGGTCACGGGATTCTCGAACTTACGGGTGCTACCGTCAGGAAGGGTGATGACTGGCACAGCTTTCTCCTTTGCGTGGCCTGTACGAGGGGCCTAACCGCGTATCACCTTGGGGGTCAGACACCGATGCGCGCTTGGGTGTCTGACCCCGAAGGTCACTGAAATGGTAGGCGCGAGTGGGATCGAACCACCGACCACTACCATGTCAAGGTAGTGCTCTACCACTGAGCTACGCGCCTGTATCGGACCGCGAATTCTACCGGCAGTCTAGGTCGGCGGCAAGCCGAAACCTTGCTGCTTGAGGCGCCCTATCTCGTCGCGCGCCTGGGCCGCCGCCTCAAATTCCAAGTTGCGTGCGTGCGCGTGCATGTCCGCCTCAAGCTTCTTCAGCGCGCGTGCGAGCTGCGGCGGGGTCATCGTTGCGTACTTGCTGACGGGTTCGGCGACCTTGCGCCCCTTGCCGCGGTGGTGCACGGCGGCGCGCGCACCCTCCATGATGTCGGCGACCGACTTCGTGATGCCCACCGGCGTGACGCCGTGCTCGACGTTGAACTCGAGCTGCTTCGCCCGGCGACGGTCGGTCTCAGCAATCGCGCGCTCCATCGAACCCGTGATGCGGTCACCGTACAGAATCGCCTTACCGTTCAGGTTTCGTGCCGCGCGGCCGATGGTCTGGATCAGCGAACCCTCGGAGCGCAGGAAGCCCTCCTTGTCCGCGTCGAGAATCGCGACGAGCGATACCTCCGGCATGTCGAGGCCTTCGCGCAATAGGTTGATGCCGACGAGCACATCGAACTCGCCGAGCCGCAAATCCCGGATGATCTCGCTGCGCTCGACCGTGTCGATGTCCGAATGCAGATAACGCACCTGCACGCCGTTCTCGTGCAAGTACTCGGTCAAATCCTCGGCCATTCGCTTCGTGAGCGTCGTGACCAGCACGCGGTCGCCGACCGCGACGCGCTCGCGAATCTCACCAAGCAGGTCGTCGACCTGGCTGCGCGCGGGCCGTACTTCGACCGCGGGGTCGACGAGGCCGGTGGGCCGCACGACTTGCTCCACGATCTGCCCGGACCGCTCGCGCTCGTAGGCGCGTGGTGTTGCGGACACGAACACGGTCTGCGGCGCGGATTTCTCGAATTCGTCGAACCGCAGCGGCCGGTTGTCGAGGGCAGATGGAAGCCGGAAGCCGTATTCGACGAGCGTTTCCTTGCGCGAGCGGTCGCCCTTGTACATCGCACCGAGCTGCGGAATCGTCACGTGGCTCTCGTCGATGACCAGCAGGCCGTGCGCGGGCAAATAGTCGAACAGGGTCGGTGGCGGCTCCCCTGGCTGCCTTCCCGATAGGTGCCTCGAGTAATTCTCGATGCCGGAGCAATAACCGAGTTCGAGAATCATCTCCATGTCGAATCGCGTGCGCTGCTCGAGGCGCTGCGCTTCGACCAGCTTGTCGGCCTTGCGCAGTTCCTCAAGCCGGTCTCGGAGCTCGTCCTTGATGAGTTCAACCGCCTCGACGAGTTTGTGCCGTGGGGTCACATAGTGGCTCTTCGGGTACACGGTATAGCGCGGTAGTTTGCGCAGAATCTCGCCGGTCAGTGGATCGAACAACGAGAGATTCTCGATTTCGTCGTCGAACAATTCGACGCGCAATGCCTCGTGGTCAGATTCCGCGGGGAAGATGTCGAGCACGTCGCCGCGCACGCGGTAGGTCGCGCGCTGCAACTCGATTTCGTTGCGCGTGTACTGAAGTTCCGCGAGTCGGCGCAGCAGCCCGCGCTGGTCGATCTTGTCGCCGCGGTCGAGGTGCAGGCGCATTTTCAGGTACGAGTCCGGGTCGCCGAGTCCGTAGATCGCGGACACGGTCGCGACGATGATTGCGTCAGGTCGCGTGAGTAGCGCTTTGGTCGCGGACAGGCGCATCTGCTCAATATGCTCGTTGATCGATGCGTCCTTCTCGATAAAGGTGTCCGACGATGGCACGTACGCTTCCGGCTGGTAGTAGTCGTAGTACGACACGAAGTACTCGACCGCGTTCTTCGGAAAGAACTCGCGGAACTCGCCGTAGAGTTGCGCCGCGAGGGTTTTGTTCGGTGCGAGCACCAATGTGGGGCGTTGCACGGACTGAATGACGTTCGCGACCGTAAAAGTCTTGCCGGAACCGGTCACGCCGAGCAGCGTTTGCTGCGCGAGTCCATCGCCGAGCCCTTCGATCAGGCGCGCGATTGCCTCCGGTTGGTCGCCGGCGGGTTTGAAGCCCGAAGCTAATTCGAATTGGTCGCTCATCAGTTAGACTATTCAGCCATGGACATCCGCCTGGCCGAGCGCGTCAAGCGCATCAAACCCTCCCCCACCCTCGCCGTGACTGCGCGCGCGGCCGAACTGCGCGCGGCGGGCCAGGACGTCATCGGACTCGGCGCGGGGGAGCCGGACTTCGACACACCGCAGCATGTGAAACAGGCGGCAATCGATGCGCTGGCTGCTGGCGATACGAAATACACGGCAGTCGACGGCACGCCGGCGCTGAAACGAGCCATTATAAAGAAGTTCCAACGTGATAACGGCCTTGAGTACACGCCGGACCAAGTCATTGTGTCGTGTGGCGGCAAACAGAGCTTCTTCAATCTCTGCTCGGCCCTGCTCAACGCAGGCGACGAGGTCGTAATCCCCGCGCCATACTGGGTCTCGTATCCGGATATCGTGTTGTTGAACGATGGCACGCCGGTCATCGTCGAGGCCGGCATCGAGCAAGGCTTCAAGATCACCCCCGCGCAGCTCGATGCGGCGATTACCGACAAGACGCGCCTCGTCGTACTGAACAGCCCCTCGAATCCGACTGGCGTCGCTTACCGGCGCACCGAGCTCGAAGCCCTCGGGGCGGTCTTACGCAAGCACCCGCACGTCCTCGTCGCGACCGACGACATGTACGAGCACATTCTCTGGGCCGACGAGCCGTTTTCGAACATCGCGATGGCTTGCCCAGACCTCGTCGAGCGCACCATCGTCCTCAACGGCGTCTCCAAAGCGTACGCAATGACAGGTTGGCGCATCGGCTACGCAGCCGGGCCAAAGCCACTGATCCGCGCAATGGCGAAAGTCCAATCGCAGAGCACCTCGAATCCCACTTCCATTTCGCAGGCCGCGGCGGTGGCCGCGCTCGACGGCGACCAGCGATGCATTGCAGAAATGCGCGCGTCGTTCCAGCAGCGCCATGCGTTCGTGCTCGAACAGCTTGAAGCCATCCCGGGCGTCCGGTGTCAGCCCGCAGACGGCACTTTCTATCTCCTCCCCGACTGCCGTGCGTTCATTGCGTCGCGCGACGACATCGCCGATGACGTCGCGCTCGCGGAAATGCTGCTCGGCGCGGGCGTCGCGTTGGTCCCCGGCTCCGCGTTCGGTGCGCCCGGGTACCTCCGGCTGAGTTTTGCGACATCCAACAAGCTTCTCGACGAAGCGTTGGTCCGGATGGCACGTGCGATGGCATAACGCGGTTGACCCTGTCAGGGCCGACCGATACCATATGCCGCCTTTCACGATTCCCCGGTAGCTCAGTCGGTAGAGCGGGTGACTGTTAATCACTAGGTCGGCGGTTCGAGCCCGTCCCGGGGAGCCA
>CAYODZ010000233.1:0-3750 GCA_964402835.1 uncultured Gammaproteobacteria bacterium
GAACGGGCTGCCGGGGTCGAGCAGGGCGGTAACACGGTCGCGCGGTAACAACTTGCCGCGGTCGAGATGCTTTTGGCGCGCGCGCTCGCTGCCGCCGAGCGCCGTGACGCGGAATTGCTCGTTAAGGTCGCTCACGAGGCCGCGCAGGTGCGCCGCGTTCGCGGCGAATTCGGGCGAGCCGGTGTCGATTGCAGAGCGGATCACTGGCATCGGCGGCTCCGTGGCTTACGCGATTTCGAGTCCGATGGCGGTGGCCTCGCCGCCGCCGATACAAAGCGACGCGATGCCGCGCTTCAGGCCGCGGCGCTTCAGCGCATGCAATAGCGTCACCATCAAGCGCGCGCCCGATGCGCCAATCGGATGGCCGAGTGCACACGCACCGCCGTTCACGTTCACTTTCGCGTGGTCGAGGCCTAACTCGTGTATCGCGGCCATGGTAACGACCGCGAATGCCTCGTTGATCTCGTACAGGTCGACCGTGTCCGGCGTCCACCCGAGCTTGTCGTGTAGCGCGCCGATGGCCTTAACCGGCGCCGTCGTGAACCAGCCGGGTTCGTGCGCGTGGCCCGCATGGCCGACGACGCGCGCGAGCACGGTCAGCCCCTGCGCTTTTGCGGTGCTCTCACGCATCATCACGAGCGCCGCGGCGCCGTCCGAAATCGACGACGAGCTCGCGGCGGTCACCGTGCCGCCGTCGCGCCGGAACGCCGCTTTCAGTGTCGGAATCTTCTCGATGTTGCAACGCGGCGGCTCTTCGTCGGTCGCAACCTCGACCTCGCCCTTGCGCGTCTTGACGGCGACGGGCGTAATCTCGTCGGCAAAATCGCCGTCCGCAATCGCGCGATTCGCGCGGGTCACCGACTCGATGGCGAACGCGTCCTGCTTCTCACGCGTGAACCCGTACTTGTCCGCACACTGGTCGCCGAACATGCCCATCATCTGCTTGTCGTACGGGTTCTGCAGTCCATCGAAGAACATGTGATCAAGCAGCTCCGCGTGGCCCATGCGTAGCCCGCGCGGCACCAGATACGGCGCATTGGTCATCGATTCCATGCCGCCTGCAACGATCACTTCCGCGCTACCCGCGACAAGCAGGTCGTGCGCGAACATCGCGGCTTTCATGCCGGACCCGCACACCTTATTGACGGTCGTGCAGCCGACGCTGATTGGGAGGCCTGCGCCGAGCGCGGCCTGCCGAGCAGGCGCCTGGCCGAGGCCGGCGGGCAGTACGCAGCCCATGATGACTTCCGATATGGCGTCCGCGGCGAGTCCGCTGTCGGCGAGCGCTGCACGAATTGCCGCGGCGCCGAGTTCCGGTGCAGAGAGTGGCGCGAGCGCGCCCTGGAACGAACCGATGGGCGTGCGGCGTGCGGCGACGATGACAATCGGATCAGCCATTGATTAATTCTCTCCCTATCAGCATCCGGCGAATCTCGTTGGTGCCGGCGCCGATGTCGTAAAGTTTGGCGTCTCGCAGCAAGCGACCCACCGGATATTCGTTGATGTAGCCGTTGCCACCGAGGCACTGAATCGCCTCGAGTGAGACTTTCACCGCGCACTCGGACGCGTAAAGCAGGCACGCCGCCGCGTCCATGCGGGTCTTTCGGCCGTCGTCGAACTGCTGCGCGACGCGGTAGCTGTATGCACGCGCGGACTGCAGCATGGTGAACATATCGGCGACCTTCGCCTGCATGATGCCGAAGCTGCCGATGGGTTGGTCGAACTGCTCGCGCTCGCGCACGTAGGGCAGGACCGCATCGAGCCCGGCCTGCATAATTCCGATCGGGCCGCCGGACAACACGAGCCGCTCTGTATCGAGTCCCTTCATCAAGACCAGCACGCCCTCGTTGACCTCGCCGAGCACGTTCGCACCCGGGATCCTGCAGTCCTCAAAGACGAGCTCACAGGTATCGGAGCCGCGCATGCCGAGCTTGTCGAGTTTCTGCGCGGTCGAATAGCCGGCGAGGCCTTTTTCGACGATGAACGCGGTGATGGTGCGCGACCCCTGATCCTTAGGCGCCGTGCGCATATAGGTAATCACGACGTCGGCGCGTGGACCGTTCGTGATCCACATCTTGTTGCCGTTCGCGATCCAGTCGTCGCCGTCGGCTTTCGCCGCACAGCTCATCGAGCCGACGACGTCGGAGCCGGCGCCGGGTTCGGACATCGCGAGCGCGCCGACCCATTCGCCGCTACAGAGCTTAGGGAGGTAACGGCGGCGTTGTTCGTCGCTGCCGTTCAGGTACAGATTATTCACGCAGAGGTTCGAGTGCGCGCCGTAAGACAGGCCGACGGACGCGGAGGCACGCGAGATTTCTTCCATCGCCACGAGATGGGCAAGGTAGCTCATCCCTGAGCCGCCGAATTCTTCAGGGGCGGTCAGTCCGAGGAGGCCGAGCTCACCAAGTTTCAGCCACAAATCGTACGGCGCTTCGTTGGTCTCGTCGATTTTCGCGGCGCGCGGTGCAATCTCAGATTCGGCGAAACGCCGCACGGTTTCGCGCAGCAGATCGAGGTCGTCTCCGAGGCTGACGTCGAATGCCATCGCAGGCCCCGCGCTACTTGCGCGCGCGGCCGGCGAGTCGGTTGGTCGACTGCCGGATGTGCGGCAGCTTCACCTTGCCGAGTGCGGCAATCCGTTCCTCGGCGACGCGGTCGGCCGCCCGATAGCTCGGAATGCCGTCCCGCTCCGCGAAGCGGAAGATGTTTTCGATGTTGTTGTAGATCGTCGAAACCATCCGCATCGCACGCTCGCGGTCGTAGCCCTGCAGCTCGATCGCGACGTTCATCAGACCGCCAGCGTTAATTGCGTAGTCGGGCGCATAGACGATGCCGCGTTTGTCGAGTTCGTCACCGCATTCATCGGTCGCGAGCTGGTTGTTCGCGGCGCCGGCGACGATCTCGAACTTGAACCGCGGAATCGTGTCCTCGTTGATCACGGAGCCGAGCGCGCACGGCACGAACACCTTCGCGTCGACGTCATAGATGTCCTCGAGCCCGACCGCTTCAGCGCCGGCCTCTACGCATTCCTGGACCTTGTCCTTGTTCATGTCGGTCACGAACACTTTCGCGCCCGATTCGCACAATGCCTTCACGACGTGGATACCGACGTGGCCGACGCCCTGGACGGCGTAGCTCGCCTTCGAGAGGTCGCTGTGGCCGTATTTTCGGTTCAGCGACGCCTGTATGCCGCGGACGGTGCCATAGGCGGTGAACGGCGATGGGTCGCCGGAGCCGCCGTGGACCGGGTGGACGCCGACGACGTGGTCGGTCTCCTGGAAAATGTGGTCCATGTCCTGGACGCTGGTGTTGACGTCCTCAGCGGTGATGTAACGGCCGCCGAGCGAATCGATGAAGCGGCCGAGCGCGCGGAACATCGCCTCGTTCTTCGTGCCCGGGTCACCGATCAGCACGGCTTTGCCGCCGCCGAGGTTCAAGCCGGAGACCGCGGCTTTGTAGGTCATGCCGCGCGACAAACGGAGGACGTCCTTCAACGCCTCCGCTTCGCTCGCGTACGGCCACATACGGAGGCCGCCGAGGGCCGGTCCGAGGGTCGTATCGTGGATGGCGACGATCGCCTTTAGCCCATTGTTCGGGCTGTGGAAGAAAACGACTTGCTCGTGGCCCATCGTTTCCACAGTGGCGAACAGTTCCATCGAGGGTCCTCCTGGTTTCGGGGTGATTGGCCCAGATGCGGGCGTGGAGCCGCCAGATTATAAACTAGGTTCGTTATAATCCGCGAATGAGTAC
>CAYODZ010000234.1:0-6970 GCA_964402835.1 uncultured Gammaproteobacteria bacterium
GAGGAGCAAGGACTGTTCGGGGGCAAGATTCTCGCCGAGCAGGCGAAAGCCGAAGGCTGGCGCATCGAGGCCGTGCTCAACAACGACATGATCGGCAACATCGCGGGCATCAACGGCGTAGTCGACAACACGAGTGCGCGCGTGTTCGCCGAGGGTACGCGCGTGAACGAGACCGCCGACGAAGCGCGCATCCGCCGCTTCACCGGCGGCGAGGTCGATTCACCATCCCGCAACCTCGCGCGTTATGTCGACCGCATCGCGGACCTGTACATCCCGAATCTCGACACCATGATGATCTATCGGCTCGACCGGTTCGGGCGCGGTGGTCATCACCGCCCGTTCAACGATGCTGGCTATCCGGCCGTGCGCATCATGGAGACGAACGAGCATTACGATCGGCAGCACCAGGACCTTCGGACCGAGGACGGCGTGACTTACGGCGACACCATCGAATTCGTTGATTTTGAGTACGCGGCGAAGCTCACCGCATTGAACGCCGTAACGCTCGCGTCGCTCGCAGCCGCCCCGCCGCCGCCGGCCGAGGTCACGATTGAAGGCGCGGTCAGCGCCGACACCACGCTGTCGTGGAGCCGGCCGAGCGGTCGCCAAGCGCGTGACCTCGCGGGTTATCGCGTGAACTGGCGTTTAACCACCGATGCGCAATGGACGAACAGCGTCTGGGCCGGCGACGTCACCACCCATACGCTCAAAAACACCGTGATCGACAACTACTTCTTCGGCGTCGCGGCCGTGTCGAAGGACGGCTACGAAAGCCCCGTCGTGTTCCCCGGCCCCGCCGGCAGCTTCGGCGGTTATTGATATCGCGGCGCAAAGGCGCCGCAACTAAAATGAGCCCTGAATGTAGGAGCGACACCTTTGTGTCGCGATTGTCGGGTTGCCGTGGCTTCGTTCATCGCGGCGCAAAGGCGCCGCTCCTACAGTGGGTTCTGAAATGTAGGAGCGACACCTTTGTGTCGCGATTAGTCAGGGGTAATTCACCGGCGGCGCTTCCTCACCCGGCAATGGAATCCACGCCGTCTCGCCCGGCACTTGCCCAATCCGCCCGGCGCGCCAATCCACCTTTGCCTGCTCGATGCGCTCGCGCGAACTCGAGACAAAGTTCCACCACACGAACCGCCGTCCATCCAATGGTTCACCGCCGAGCAGCATGAACCGCGCGCCGTGGTCGGTATGGAGTTCAATGCGCATACCCGGCTTGAGCACCACCAAGGTACCGACACCGAAGCTCGACCCATCCGCCCGCACCCCAACCTCGCCGTCAACCACATACACCGCGCGCTCTTCCACCGTGGGCTCGACGACGAACTTCGTGCCCGCAGCGAGTTGCACGTCCGCGTAAAGCGTTTCTGATCGCGGCTTCATCGGCGAGCGTTCGCCGCCGAGCGAGCCGACAATCAGGCGCACGTCGACGCCACCGTCAACGAGCCGCGGCAATGCATCCGCAGCGTGGTGTTCGAACGCCGGCGCCATCTCCTCGTCGGCCGCTGGCAGCGCGACCCACGATTGGATTCCGAAAACGCGCTGCGATCGCGCACGCTCATCGTCCGGCGACCGTTCCGAATGCACGATGCCGGATCCTGCGGTCATCCAATTCAACGCGCCCGGCGTGATCGCCTGCACGACGCCGAGCGAATCGCGGTGCATCAATGCGCCATCGTAAAGATAGGTGACCGTCGCGAGGCCGATATGCGGATGCGGCGCGACATCGAGCCCGCGGCCGGCAGCGAGGACCTCGGGCCCCATCTGGTCGAGGAACACGAACGGCCCGACCATGCGCCGCTGCGCACTCGGCAGTGCACGCTGCACTTTAAAGCCACCGATGTCGCTCGTTCGTGCGAGGACGGTTGTGTCGACGGGCGTTCGCATCGACTCAGAATATCGCGAACCCTTTGGTCCTGTTGCGAACCGAAATGCGAATCGTTATCATTCGCTTCGATGCGTCTCATCCAATTCAGCGCGGCAGCCTTGCTGCTCCTCGTTTTCCCTGCCTGGGCGGCGCCGCCCGCGGCGCCGACCGCCGTGCACTTGCTCGACTACATCGGGGTCGATTACGCCGAAGCCGTCGCGGACGGCGAAGTCATCAACGCACTGGAATATGCGGAAATGACCGAGTTTGCGGACGAGGTCCGGCGACTGCTCGACGAACTGCCGCCGACGCCAGACCATCCACGACTGGTCGCCGAGACCGAGGCGCTCGCCGCGGACATCCAACGCATGGCCCCCGTCGCCGCCGTTCGTAACCAAGCCGCCGCGCTGCGTGACCTTCTGATAGTCGCGTATGACCTGCCGACCGCGCCCGCCGAACCGCCTAACCTCGACCGCGGCGCCGAGCTGTACGACACCGCGTGCGCATCGTGCCACGGCATCTCCGGCCACGGCGACGGACCGGCAGGCGCCGGTCTCGATCCCGCGCCCTCCAACTTTCACGACGCCGACCGCATGGCGCAGCGCGGCGTGTATGGCCTGTTTAACACCATCACGCTCGGTGTCGACGGCACCGGCATGGCGTCGTATGCGCATCTGAGCGCCGACGACCGTTGGGCACTCGCGTACCACGTCGCGAGCTACGCCGCGAAACCGCCACTCGTTCTCGCGCGCGATGCGCTCGCACGCAGCGTCGACGCGTACCGTGCCGGTGACCGCGATACCGCAATCGACCTCGCGGTCCATGCCTACCTCGACGGCTTCGAGCTCGTCGAAGCGGCCGTGCAATCCATCGACGCGCAGCTGATGCGCGAGACCGAAGCGGCATTGATGGAGTACCGGGCGCTGGTGCGTGCACAGGCCCCAATCGCTGACGTCGTCGCGCACGCGGCTCGCACGCACGCGCTACTCGACGAAGCGGAGGAACGACTCAAGGGCGGCGAAGTCTCAAACACCACCACCTTCGTCGGCGCCCTGCTGATCTTTTTGCGCGAGGGCTTGGAAGCCATCCTGGTCGTGGCTGCGATTCTCGCCATCCTCAGCCGCACCGGTCGCACCGATGCGCGCCGTTGGGTGCACTTCGGATGGATTGCTGCGCTCGCGCTGGGCGGCGTCACTTGGTACGTATCGGCGTACGTCATTCAGATTTCCGGCGCCAGCCGTGAGATCACCGAAGGCGCGACGGCGCTGATTGCTGCGGCGATGCTGCTGTATGTCGGCTACTGGCTGCACAGCAAGTCACGCAGCGACGCCTGGCAGCGGTTTATCGATGGGCGGGTCGGGGCCGCGCTCAGCGGCGGCACGGTGTGGACGCTCGGCATTGTGTCGTTCCTCGCCGTGTACCGCGAGGCGTTCGAGACGGTCTTGTTCTACCAGGCACTCGCCACGCACGCTGGGCCGAATGGCGCCGGCGCGCTGCTCGCGGGCTTCGCGCTCGGCGTCGTGCTGTTGCTCGTGGTTGCGGCGATCATCCGTTGGGCCAGTATCCGCCTGCCGATCGGCATGTTCTTTGGCGTGTCCGGCGTACTGTTGATGGCCCTCGCGTTCGTGTTCGCGGGCCAAGGCGTCGCCGCGCTACAAGAAGCCGGCCGCATCGCCGTCACCCCGCTCCCGTTTTTCACCGGGCCGTCCCTCGGCGTGTACCCCACCCTGCAGTCCCTCGCCGCCCAAGCCGTCGTCGTGGTCGTCGCGTCGCTGCTCTTATGGAGAAACAAGAATGTCGTTTCGCAATAGCCTGTTTGCCGTGCTGCTGTTCGTCCCCGCTTTGTCGTTTGCCCAAGACAACGACTATGACGGCAGCCTGATCGTCGAAGCGACGCGCACGGGCAGGCCGCTGACCGCACAGCCGATGACGATCACCGTCATTTCACGCGACGACATCGACAGACAGCTGGCACTCGGCGGCGACATCGCTCAGCTGATCGGCAATCTCGTGCCGTCGTATTCGCCGAGCCGGCAGAAAATGTCGGGCTTCGGTGAGACGCTGCGCGGACGTGAACCGCTGATCCTGATCGACGGCGTGCCGCAGTCGAACCCGCTGCGCAATGGCTCGCGCGATGGTTACACCATCGACCCCGACATGATCGAGCGCGTGGAAATCATCCACGGCGCGAACGCAATCCAAGGCACCGGCGCGACCGGCGGCATCATCAACTACGTGACGAAAACGGGTGGGACGCCCGAGACGCGCTATTCGATCCAGGCCAGCATCAACGACGATTTCGACGGCGACAGCTTGTCTAGCAAGTTGCATCTACAGCACGGCGGAACGGCAGGGAATTTCGCCTATCTCGTTGCGGGCAGCCTGCACACCACCGGGATGTACTTCGATGCGGACGACCGACCGATTGCGGTGGACAACGCACAGGGCGACACGATGGACGGTGACGGCCACGACCTGTTCGCGAAAGTCGGTTACGCGATTGACGAAGCCCAACGCCTCCAGCTCACCGTGAACCGGTTCGAATTCGGGTCCGATGGCGACTGGGTGAGCGTGCCGGGCGACCCTGCGACCGGCCTGCCCGCGACCTCGACCCCCGGCGTCGTGAACGGGATTCCGGCGACGAATGAAGTCACGACGCTCGCGTTCGACTACGCGCACGAATCGCTCGGCGTCGGCGCGCTGCACGTGCAATTGTTCCAGCAGGATTTCTCGGCGATCTACGGCGGTGACGCGTTCGCCGTGTTCCAGGACCCGGCGCTCGGCCCTGACTTCTTCGACCAGTCGCGCAACGACTCCGAGAAGCAAGGGATGAAGCTCACCTACAACCTCCCCATAGGCCTCACGGTGGGCGTCGACTGGCTCCGAGATACTTCGAAACAGGCGCTCGTGCAAAGCAATCGCTCGTGGGTCCCCGAATCCACCTACGACAATGTCGCAGTGTTCGCTCAGGGCGGCCTGAACCTCGGCGCCGTCGACCTGAGCGCCGGTGTTCGCCATGAGCGTGCGGACCTCGACGTGCCCGACTTCACGACGCTCGCGGCGTACAACAGCACCTTTGTCATCGGCGGCACGCCGTCGTTCGACGAGACTTTGTTGAACGCGGGCGTGAACTGGCGCATTACGGATTCGTGGTCGGTGTTCGGCGGCTACTCCGAGGGCTTCAACATGCCCGACGTCGGGCGCGTGCTGCGTGGTATCAATACGCCGGGTGAGCGCATCGACGACTTCCTCACGCTGCAGCCGGTCGTCGCGGACAACCTCGAGTTCGGTGCGAAGTTCGTCGGTGACGGCGTGGAGCTCCGCGCGAGCGTGTTCCGTTCGTACTCGGGTTCAGGCGCGCGACTCGTTCCGGATGCGGACGGCATCTTCTCCGTGCTGCGCGAGAAAACGCTAATCAAGGGTGTAGAACTCGGCGCGCTCGTCGATGTGACGGATGCCGCCCGCCTGGGTGTGAATTACGCGCATACGGATGGCGAGATCGACACCGACAGCGACGGCGCATACGATGCCGACCTTGACGGCATCAACGTCGCACCAGACCGCGCGAACCTTTACTGGGAGCACCGCTGGACCGCACGGCTCGACACCCGCCTGCAGCTCAACCACATTTTCGACCGCGACTTCCGCAACGCAGGCGTGCTCACCGCATCGTTCGATGGCTACCAGACGCTCGACCTGATCACGCATCTGCGCGTCGGCGACGATGGCCTGCTCCAGCTCGGTGTCGAGAACGCACTGGATAAGCAGTACATCACTTATTACTCACAGGTGTATCCGTTCGCAGGAACCTCCGGCTATTTCGCCGGTCGCGGACGTACGCTGTACGCCACCTATCGTGCTGGGTTCTGAGTGGCGCCAACCGGTCGCGTTCGCGCACCGGTGGCTCGGCGTATTGGTCGGCGCGGTCTTCGTCGTCACAGGGCTGACGGGGACCGCGCTCGCCTACGCGCCGGAGATTTTGCGAGCGCTGTACCCGACGCTTGACCGGCCGCTCGAGACCGACTGGCCTGCAGCGCGCGCCGAGGTCTTGGCGTCCATTCATGCAAAGCACCCCGATGCCGTCGGACTGATACGGTTCCCGACCGAGGCATTACCGGCGTACGAGGTCTACCTGACGGACGGCGCGCAGAGCTACTACGCGCCTGGGACCGGTGAGCACCTGGCGACACGCGCGCCCGGCGGCGACCCGCTAATGTTCGCGCATGATCTGCACATTCATCTGCTAGCGGGCGGAGCCGGCGAGCGACTGCTTGGATGGCTTGGACTTGCGATGATTACCATGCTCGTGATCGGATTGTGGTTATGGTGGCCGCGGCGCGGCGCCTGGCGCGCGACTTTCCGAAAACCCCGCAGCCCGCAGCGGCGATATCGCTGGCTGTGGTGGCACAAGATCGTCGGTGCCGTGTCGTTTGCGGTGTTGATGTTCGTGACGCTGACGGGCCCAGCCATCATTTTCTATGCGCAGACCCAGGCGGTGCTCACGACGCTGTTCGGTGGCGACGCAACGCCATTGCGCGCGCCGGCGCCGACGGCCGTGGGTGCAACGGATTGGAACGCGGTGCTTGCATCGCTCGACCGCGCGTTGCCCTCGGGAAGAACGGTGTTCTATTACCCGGGCGACTCGCTGACCTTTCGCAAAAGGATGCCAGACGAACTGCATCCGAACGGTCGCAGTTTCATCCGGATTTCGGCGGACGGCACCTTGCTCTCCACCGTCGATGCAAGCCGCTCGGCCGCCGGTCAACGCATGACCAACGCAATCTATCCACTGCATGCGGGTCGTACCGGGAGCGAGTCTTGGCGCGCGATCGTCGCCGCGACGGGGGTACTGCCGCTGTTCTTCTTCGTGACGGGTGTCTATACCTGGCTCGCCCGTCGCCGTCACACGAACACCGTGCCATCGAGAATCGTCTCATCGGCGAAGCCAGTGTCGTCCAGCAAACCCAGTCGTTGGTTCGCGCGCACGCGTTGACACAGGACCCGGATGATCGCACGCGCGACTTCCGGCTGGTCGTTGATGAGTTCATAAATCACGAGTTCGTCAATTCTAAACAACCGGCTATCCGCCATCGCGGTGGCCGA
>CAYODZ010000235.1:0-6943 GCA_964402835.1 uncultured Gammaproteobacteria bacterium
CAACCTGTCGGAACTCGTGTGGCAAATCGTGAATCAGACGCCGGAGCCGCCGTCGAATTACCGCACCGAAGTGCCTGCGATGGTTGACCGCGTCGTGTTGCGCGCGCTCGAAAAGGACATTACCAAGCGCTACAACAACGCAATCGGGATGGCGACCGAGTTGTCGCTGGCCGGCAGCGAACTCGAGCGTCTTGTCTCAGAAGTCGCGGAGCAGGAGCGGCACGCGCTCGTGAAGGATCTGAGCTTCTTCCGCGACTTCACCTACGAAGAGACCTGGGAGCTACTGCGCGGGAGCGACTGGGTCCAAGCGTCGACCGGCGAACTCATCGTGAATGAAGGTGAAGTCGACGACTGCTTCTATGTGTTCATCACCGGAGAGGCCGGCGTGTGGCGTGGCGGAACGCGCATTGCATCGCTGACCCCGGGGGACTGTTTTGGCGAGATGGCGTTAATCGGCCAGCCGCGAACGGCATCGATCGGTGCGCTGTCGCCATCGAACTTGCTGAAAGTTCGAGCGACCCGGCTCGATCAGATGTCGACCGCGACGCAGCTGAAATTCACGAAGGTGTTCTTGCAGACGTTGGTGGAACGGCTAGCGAAGTCAGCCCAGCGTTGATTCGTCTTTGTCGTGTTCGATGAGCGCGTATGCCGAGTGGTTGTGGATTGACTCGAAATTCTCGGACTCCACGACATACGCGCGGATTCGGTCATCGGCGTTGAACCGCACCGCGACGTCGCGCACGAGGTCTTCGACGAATTTCGGATTGTCGTACGCGCGCTCGGTCACGTATTTCTCATCGGGACGCTTCAACAGCCCATAGAGTTCCGATGAAGCCTCGGCTTCGATCATCTCGATGAGTTCCTCGATCCACACAAAACAACTCGTGCGCACGAGCGCGGTGATGTGCGACCGCTGGTTGTGCGCGCCGTAGTCCGAGATTTGCTTCGAGCACGGGCACAGACTCGTCACCGGCACGACAACCTTCACCCACACGATGGTTTCACCATCGCGACGCTCGCCAAGGAACGACACGTCGTAATCGAGCACGCTCTCCACCTTGGACACCGGTGCGGCTTTCGTCATGAAGTACGGAAACCGCATCTCGACGTGCCCGACTTCGGCTTCCAACCGTTCGGTGACTTCAGACAGCATCTCGCGGAATGATTTCACGGAAATCTCACGCTCGTGGCGGTTCAAGATCTCCACGAAACGCGACATGTGCGTGCCCTTGAAGTTGTGGGGCAGGTCTACGTACAGATTGAAAGTCGCGACCGTGTGCTGTTCGCCACCGTCGCGGTCCGCGATGCGGACCGGGTGACGGATGTCTTTGATGCCGACCTTGTCGATGCGGATCATCCGCGTGTCGGCGTGGCCCTGGACGTCTTCGATACTGCTCATTGTTCGGAACCTCCGGCGCGCGAGCGCACCGATTCGGTGATGCCGGCGGCGTCGAGGCCTGCGTCGGCAAGGAGTTGTTCGCGGCTGCCGTGGTCGAGGAAGCGGTCGGGCAGGCCGAGGTTCAGGACCTGACCCGCGCGGCCTGTGCGCGCCATCCATTCGTTCACGGCGCTACCCGCGCCCCCTGCGATGGCGCTGTCCTCGATCGTTACGATCAGCTCATGGCTGTCCGCGATCCGCGCGAGCATGGCTTCGTCGAGCGGTTTCACGAACCGCATGTTCACGACCGTCGCGTCGAACGATTCGGCGGCTTCGAGCGCGGGCGCGAGCACCGCACCGAATGCGAGCAGCGCGATTCCGCGGCCTTCGCGCCGGAGCTCCGCTTCGCCGATCGGGATCGTGTCCAGCGCGGCGTCAACGGCGACGCCCGGTCCGCTGCCGCGCGGGTAGCGTACCGCCGCCGGCCCATCGTGGTGGAATCCGGTGGTGAGCATGCGACGGCACTCGGCTTCGTCGGACGGCGCCATCACGATGATGCCCGGCAGACAGCGCAAATAAGTGTGGTCGAAGGTCCCCGAGTGCGTCGGCCCGTCCGGACCCACAACGCCGGCGCGGTCAATCGCGAGCAGCACGGGAAGCCGCTGCAGCACCACGTCGTGTACGAGTTGGTCGTACGCGCGTTGCAGGAAGGTCGAGTAAATCGCGACGACGGGTTTGCGCCCTTCGCATGCAAAGCCCGCGGCGAGCGTCACCGAATGCTGCTCGGCGATGCCGACGTCGAAATACCGGTCCGGGAATTGCTGCTCGAATTCGACCAGCCCCGAACCCTCGCGCATCGCGGGTGTGATCGCGACCAGTCGCTCATCGGCTTCGCCCATGTCGCAGATCCACTGCGAGAAGACCTGCGTGTAAGTCGGCTTTCCCGGCGCTTTCGGTTTGATTGCGCCCGTGTCGGGGTCGAAGGCGCCGGGCGCGTGCCACAACACCGGGTCAGCCTCTGCGGGCTCGTAACCCTTGCCCTTACGCGTAACCACGTGCAGGAATTGTGCGCCGTCGAGGCCGCGTACGTTGCGCAGCGTCTTCACGAGCGTCGGCAGGTCGTGTCCATCGACCGGCCCGATGTAATTCATGCCGAACTCCTCGAACAGCGTGCCGGGCAACACCATGCCCTTCATGTGTTCTTCGGAGCGGCGGGCGAGTTCCCAGACTGTCGGCATGAGGCTCAGAACTTTCTTGCTGCCCTCGCGCAGGTTTGCGTACAGCTTGCCGGACAGCATTTTCGCGAGGTAATTCGACAACGCGCCGACGTTCGGCGAGATGGACATATCGTTGTCGTTGAACACGACGAGGATGTTCGCGTCGAGCGCGCCCGCGTGATTCAGCGCTTCGTACGCCATGCCGGCCGTCATCGCACCGTCGCCGATGATCGCGACCGCGCGCCGATCGCTGCCCGCGAGCGCGGCGCCGATCGCCATGCCGAGTGCGCCGCTGATGGACGTCGACGAATGGCCGACGCCAAACGTGTCGTACTCGCTCTCGTCGCGCGTCGGGAACGGCGCGAGGCCGCCACGCTGACGGATGGTCGACAATGCATCGCGGCGCCCGGTCAGAATCTTGTGCGGGTAGGCTTGGTGGCCGACGTCCCAGACGAGCCGGTCGTCGGGCGTGTCGTAAACGTAATGCAACGCGATCGCGAGTTCGACCGTGCCGAGGTTCGCCGCAAAATGACAGCCGCCGTGGCTGAGTTGCTCAACCAAATAGCGGCGCAACTCGGTGGCGAGCGCGGGCAGGTCGTCTTCGTCCAACCGCCGCAGGTCAGCAGGGCTGTCGACGCCGGAGAGCAGCGGAAATTGGGTGGATTCGTTCAAGCCGCCCATTATATCAAGATGGACCACCAGTGGATTGAATCAGTAATCCCGGTCCACGATGTAGGTGGTCATCCACTGGAGCGGCTCAGCGGCGCCGCCAAACACCTCGAGTGCCGTCAGCGCCTCCGCTTTGAGCGCGGCGACGCGGTGTTTCGCGCCATCGAGTCCGAGCAGGGCGGGGAACGTCGACTTCTCGTGCCGCGCGTCGGAGCCCTGTGGCTTGCCGAGGACCTCGGTCGCCCCCTCGACGTCGAGAATGTCGTCGCGGATCTGGAACGCGAGACCGATCGCATCGCCGAAACGCGCCAGCGCGTCGCGCTCCGCGTCGGGTCGGTCGTCAGCGGCGATGAGTGCGAGCTTGATTGCGGCGCGCATCAACGCGCCGGTTTTTAGCGCGTGCATCGCCTCAAGGTCGGCAAGCGATTGCGTCGTACGTTCCGCTTCGAGATCGATCGCCTGTCCGCCGGCCATGCCGCGAGAGCCACTCGCGCGCGCGAGCACCTGGAGCATGGCGACGCGCTGCGACGGTGTTGCGGCGGACGCGGTGTCGCAGGCGAGTAGTTCGAGTGCGAGCGCCTGCAAGGCATCACCAGCAAGAATTGCCGTTGCTTCGTCGAATGCACGATGACAAGTCGGACGCCCACGCCGAAGGTCATCATCGTCCATCGCGGGCAGGTCATCATGGATCAATGAATACGCGTGAATCATTTCGACCGCGGCGGCGGCCGGGTCCAGGCCTTCAGGCGCGATGCCGAGGGTCTCGCCAGTCGCGTAAATTAACAGGGGTCGAACGCGTTTGCCGCCGCCGAGGACGGCATAGCGCATTGCTTCGTGAAGTCGGGTCGGCACGACGTCGGTGGCCGGCAGCCACCGATCCATCGCGGCCTCGACGCGTGCTTGATAGGCCCCGACCCGGGCCGAAAACGACATCTCAGGAATCGGCGCCGGCGTCGTCGAGCGGCACGAGTTCCGCATGACCGCCGCGCTCGATGAGCTGCTCGACCTTGAGCTCTGCCTGCTTCAGCGAGGCTTGACAGGTCCGGGTGAGCTCCACGCCGCGTTCGAACAACTTGAGCGCCTGTTCGAGCGGCAAATCTCCCGATTCCATTTTTTCGACGAGGGCCTCGAGTTCCTTGAGCGCGGTCTCAAAATCAGGTGCTTGATCGGTTTGCGTTTTCGCCATGGGGCGCGATTTTAGCAGCGGTTGACGCGCTTCACACGGGGCAGTAGATTCCCTGTATCAGTTTTAGACCACGTCTAAACCATTGGGAGACCGTTTATGAGCTTGAAGGGCAGCAAGACTGAGCAGCATCTGAAAGACGCATTCGCCGGTGAGTCACAGGCCAATCGCCGCTACCTGTACTTCGCAGCAAAAGCCGACGTCGAAGGTTACAACGACGTCGCCGCGGTATTCCGCTCGACGGCGGAAGGTGAAACCGGCCACGCGCATGGCCACCTTGAATACCTCGAGTCCGTCGGCGACCCCGCGACGGGCCTGCCGATCGGTCCGACCGGCAACAACCTCAAGGCCGCCATCGCGGGTGAAACCCACGAGTACACCGATATGTACCCGGGCATGGCGAAGGACGCGCGCGACGAGGGCTTCGACGAAATCGCGGACTGGTTCGAGACGCTCGCGAAAGCCGAGCGGTCGCACGCGAACCGCTTCCAAAAGGCACTCGACGCGCTGGACGCCTGACGCATTGCGCGAGGGTAGCCTCGACGCGCCGACGCGCCACGCGCTCGACTGGGAGAACCCAGACTTCTACGACGAACAGTCTCTGTTCGGCGAGTTGGAGCGTGTGTTCGATATCTGCCATGGATGTCGGCGGTGTTTCTCGCTGTGCAATAGTTTTCCGACGCTGTTCGACCTCATCGACGAGACCGAGTCGATGGAGGTCGACGGCGTCGCGAAGCAGGACTACTGGCAAGTCGTCGAGCATTGTTACCTGTGCGACATGTGCTACATGTCGAAGTGTCCGTATGTACCGCCGCACCCGTGGAACGTCGATTTCCCACACCTGATGCTTCGCGCGAAAGCGTTCGCTTTCAAAAAAGACGGCGCAAAACTTCGCGACCGCGTGCTGTCGGCGACCGACGCAGTCGGCAAGCTCGCGGGCATTCCAGTCGTGGTCCATGCGGTGAACGCGGCAAACCGGAACAGCGTGGCCCGTAAGGCGCTCGACAAAGTCCTCGGCGTACATCCCAAGGCGCCTGTGCCGGAATACCACAGCAATACGCTGCGTAAACGCTTAGGAAAGCGTAAAGGCCCGGTGCCGGCCGTCGAGCCCGCCGGTGTGACGACCGGAAAGGTGGGGCTCTTCACGACCTGCTATTGCAACTGCAACGAGCCGGACATCGGCGAGGATTTGGTCGCCGTGCTCGCCCATAACGGCATTCCCGTTACCTTGGTTGCCGAAGAGCAGTGCTGCGGCATGCCGAAAATGGAGTTGGGTGATCTCGAGGCCGTTCGTAAGGCAAAGGAATTCAACATCCCGCGCCTCGCGAAACTCGTGGATGAAGGTCATGACCTCGTCGCACCCGTGCCGTCGTGCGTGCTGATGTACAAGCAGGAACTGCCGCTGATGTTCCCTGACGACCCTGAAGTCATCAAGGTACGCGATGCGATGTTCGACCCGTTCGAGTACCTGATGCTCCGTCACCGCGCGGGCAAGCTGCGCACCGACTTCACTTCGAGCCTCGGCAAGGTCGCCTACCACGTCGCCTGTCATTTGCGCGTTCAGAATGTCGGCATGAAAACGCGGGAATTGCTGCAGTTGATTCCCGACACGACGGTCGATGCGATTGAGCGTTGTTCTGGGCACGACGGCACTTATGGCGTGAAGAGCGAGTACTACGAAACAGCGCGCAAAATCGCACGACCCGTCGTGAACCGCGTGAAAACCGCGGACGCGGACCACTACGCGTCTGACTGCCCGATGGCGGGGCATCAAATCGAGAACGGGCTCGACGAGGGCCCGGCACCGGAGCACCCATTGAAATTATTACGCATGGCCTACGGATGCTGACCCGCGAAGACTTGTTCAGCCTCGAGGAGTACGCGACCGAGCGCGCGGCTTTCCGGGCGAAGGTGCTGGCGCACAAAAAGACACGGCGCGTCGTGCTCGACCCGCACATGACCCTGTATTTTGAGGACCGGCTCACAATCCAGTATCAGGTCCAGGAGATGCTGCGCATCGAGAAGATTTTCGAGGCGGCCGGCATCGAGGAAGAACTCGCCGCGTACAACCCATTGATCCCCGACGGTGGCAACCTCAAGGCGACGTTCATGATCGAGTACCCGGATGTCGCCGAGCGTCGGGTGGCGCTCGCGAAGCTCATTGGCGTCGAGCACCGCGTGTGGTTGCGTGCGGACGGATTCGACAAGGTGTATGCCATCGCAAACGAGGACCTCGACCGCAGCAACGATGAGAAGACCTCGTCGGTGCACTTCATGCGCTTTGAGTTCGACGACGCGATGCGTGACGCGCTGAAGGCGGGCGCGGCGCTGGCGGCCGGCTGCGACCATCCCGCCGCGACGATTGAATGCACGGTCGACGACACCACCCGGGACGCACTGGTCGCCGACTTCAGCTGATTTTATTCGCGGCACAAAGGTGCCGCTCCTACAGGTGCCACGGCTCGAACCGGTTACAATGCACCACCCATGAGCAAA
>CAYODZ010000236.1:0-1864 GCA_964402835.1 uncultured Gammaproteobacteria bacterium
AACCAGGGCCAGTGCATCGCGAGCGTCGTAGCCAACGACGGCAGCGGTAGGTAGAACGGTACTCACGCCATCGGTCCCGGCGGGACCGATGGCGTGACGAGTTCCAACTCGTACGAGAGGCCCGGGGCCGATGCCCCGGGCCTCTTACGTTTCGCGCCGGTGCCTGCACCGTCCACCCACAGTGGTGATGTCGGTAGCGTCGGACGATTCCGACGATTCGGATGAACACCGCTCGCGCTGCTCGCGGCTGCGCGGGCCTCGCGTCACGGCTGCTACTGTCGCGACATGCCGCGATGACATTGGGGAGCAGGTCGGGCAGTTCCGGCTGCTGGCCTCCCGGCAAGCGCGGGCTCAGTTCCTCGCGTCTAAGCATCATGAGCGAATGCACCGGCTCCTCGGTGTCCCACTCGTTGCCATCTCGACGATCGTGGGTACGACGATGAGGTATCCCCAGAAGTTGTGGACGTGCGGAGCGGGGGAAAAGGCGGCGTACCCTCCCTGAATCAGCAGACTGAGACGCCGGTTGCAGCCGGCGCGGGAGGAGTACGCCTTGCAGCTGAGGGTAGTGGATGACGAGGGCGCGGAGGTCGATGGCGACGGCAAGCAGCAGCTGGTCGAGCTCGACGAGCTCTGCCGATTGGCCGCGCGCGAGATGATCGCGGTCGCGCTCGAAGCGGAGCGCCGCGCCTACCTCGAACGCCACGCCGGCGCAGTGGACGCCGATGGCCGGCGGCTCGTGGTCGGCAACGGCTACGCCCGCGAGCGTGAGATCACCACCGCGGCGGGACGGGTTGAAGTGCGCGCCCCGCGGGTGCACGACCGCCGCCCCGACGAACAGTTCATCTCGGCGATCCTGCCGCCATACATGCGGCGCTCACCGAAGGTGGCGGAGGTGCTGCCCCTGCTCTACCTGCGCGGCCTCTCGACGGGCGACTTCGTCCCGGCGCTCGGCGCGTTCTTTGGCTCCGAGGCGGGGCTCTCCGCCTCGACCGTGCAGCGGCTGACGGTGGCGTGGCAGGCCGAGCGCGAGCGCTGGCAAGAGCGCAGCCTGGCCGCCGTCGACTACGTGTACCTGTTCGCCGACGGTGTGCACTTCAACGTCCGCCTCGAGGAAGACCGCCTGTGCTGCCTCGTGCTGGTGGGCGTGCGCCTGGACGGCACCAAGGAACTGGTGGCGGTGCAGGACGGGTACCGCGAGGACACGCAGTCGTGGCTGGACCTGCTGCGGGACCTCAAGCAGCGCGGGATGACGGCGCCCGAGCTGGCGATCGGGGACGGCGCGCTCGGGTTCTGGGCGGCCCTGCGCGAGGTGTTCCCCGCCACCCGTGAGCAGCGATGCTGGTTCCACCGGTCGGCGAACGTGCTCGCCGCGCTGCCCGATCGCAAGCGCGACGAGGCGACGAAAGCGCTCCGGGCGATCTACACCGCGGAGACGCGAGCCGCGGCGATGGACGCCGCCCACGCGTTCGCCGAGCAGTTCGCGGCGTGGCCGAGAGCGACCGCGAAGATCACCGACGACCTCGAGCGACTGCTCGCATTCCACGACTTTCCCGCCGCGCACCACGTGCACCTGCGCACGACGAACCCGATCGAATCGACCTTCTCGACGGTGCGCCTGAGACAGCGCGTGACCAAGGGAGCCGGCTCACGCGAGGCCGCGCTCGCGATGGCCTTCAAGCTGCTCGAGGCAGCGCAACAGCGCTGGCGCCGGGTGAACGCGCCGCACCTCGTCGCGCTCGTACGCGGCGGTGCCACCTTCATCGACGGTCAGTTACAGGAGCGAACGAGCGAGGAAGACGCAGCCGACAAGAGGGACGCCGCCTGAGCTCTCGCTGACGTCATCCACAACTGTTGACGATTCCTC
>CAYODZ010000237.1:0-15041 GCA_964402835.1 uncultured Gammaproteobacteria bacterium
AAGGGCAGCCGTTCTTTCGAGACCACTTACGTCGTCGCCGGCCTCGTTTACGGCTTGGTCAACGTGCGCACCGACGGCGACACCATACTTTGCGCGACGATGAACGAAGGCAACGCGTCGTGGAGCATCAGGACGTTCAAATCGCGGTTCTGACCGTGTTCGCACCGTGAAAGAGATCTCGCTCGATTCCCTTGTCGGATTCCTGCCTGGCTGGCGGCCCGGCAGGAAGATTTTTATGAGCTACCGACGCGTCGATACGCAGGAGATCGCGGACCTGCTGTATGCGCGCCTGGCGGGGCAATTCGGCGCGTCCAATGTGTTCATGGACCGCGCGGACATCGAGCACGGTCAGCGCTGGCGCGACGAAGTGACGCGGCAGATCGTCGCTGCCGACATGTTCGTCGTGCTCATCGGACCGAGCTGGCTTCAAACGCTGCGGACGCGAGCCGAGCAGGACGACGTGCTGCGCTCCGAACTTACCTCGGCGCTCGAACATAAGAAGCAGATCATCCCGGTGCTCGTTGACGGAACACCGATGCCGCACCCAGAGCAGCTACCGCCAGAAGTGAGGGCCTTGACCGAGTTTCAGGCGTTGCCACTTACCACCGAGACGCTGGATCGCGCCATGCTCGGTCTGCTCGGCCGCTTGAAGCCGGGATGGCGTCTTGGCGTGTCCTGGGGTTTCGGCCAGCTTCTCGGATGGCTCTGCGGGATCCTCATCCTGATTGCTGCGCTGGCGGGTTTTGGATGGGTGGAGGGCCAGAAACCAATTCACTTTGCGGCGACTTATCCTTTTCTGGCCGCGGCGCTCGCCGGCGCGCTGGCCGGTGCGTGCGTGGCCGCGCCACAATGGCTGCTCCTCAAGCCCTGGTTCGAGCGCGCGCGCTACCTCCTACCCGCGTACGTTGCCCTCAGCGCCCTTGCGGCCGGAGTTAGCGCCACCATTGCCTCCGGAGACGACGCAGACAATACAGTGTTGGGATTCATGGTCATTCTTCTCCCGGTGGGCTTTGCCGCGACGCTATGGTGGGTGTTGAGCGATCAACTGATCCATGCAGGCTGGTGGAGTGCAGCAAATCTTGTGGCGCCGCTCGTGGGTATGTTGATCGCAGCAAGCAGCTATTCGAGTGTGAAGGATGCGCCGCAACGCGCAGAGGACTCGAAGCTTGCGGCCGGCCTGGATGTGCTCGCAGGGGTCTTTCTGCCGGTTATTCTCATGTCGCTGGCGGTCGGCTGCCTGCTGGTGTGGCTAATGCGCAGGTCTGAGATCAAGCGCAGGTAATGCCAAGCGCGCGCAGCTTCGACGAGAAGAAATGAGGTTCCCGCTGTCGTTCAGGAGAACTGCCGATTCTCATCCTACCCGGTCGCGACGACCTATGTCCCGCGCTTTTTGAAGCAGTGCGTTCGCGTCGATCACGTAGACCCGCCCAGAACGCTTACGCACCGCCTCGATCATGTGATCGGTCCCGCCCGGCCTACCGCTTTGCTCGCCGTTCCACAGCGCAATAAAGCGCACCCGCTCGGGACCTTCGGCGAGGGCGCTATAGAGCTGCCACAGGTTCGCGCGCTCGTACGGATCGCGTGAAGGTGGCGTCGAGCCTAGCTCCTGCGGCATCAGGAGCACTTTTGTCAGTGGCGCGGACCTCACCCTGTAATACAGATCTACCCACGTCTGACCCGCGAATGCGACCGATTTCCCCACAAACTCGGGCTCATTGAACGGCAGGCGCAATTCGAGCCGCATGCCGCGTGCGATTGCCGCTTCTGCGAACAGCAGATCGCCGCCGCACGCGCCTTCGCACATGCCGAGGCTGTCGGGCCCCACTTCGAGCGCTTCGAGCTGCTTCGCGATCGCAGAGGCGGCGAGATCTTTCATCGCTTCCGGAAAGCGCTCGCCTTCGCGGTCGGCCGCGTCGATCATGTGACCGCTGAAGAGGAACACTTTGGTCGGGCGCCACGGCGGTGTCAGCCGGGCTAGGGCCCGGTCGATCACCTTGAACGCGGCTCTCGTCTCATCCGGCCGGAAGCAGAGCGCTTGTAGCAGGTCGAGCTGCTGCCATGAGGAGTTCAGCGCAAAAGCGTCCTTCTCGGCAGCCGCGACTGCATACACGTAGGCTTTCTCCACCGCCCGTTTATCGCCTGAGAGCAGTTCGAGCTCGGCGAGAGTGACCCGTGCCCAGAAATCCTTGCGTTCGTGAGTCTCCTTCGAGAGCGCCGAGCGCACGGCCCAGCGCACGCCGCCCTCGAGCTCAGCGCGCAGCGCGGGGTCGTCGCTGTCACCGGTTAGGTGGCGCGCAAGATGCACCAGGGTGGCTGCATTGATGCCGGAGTAATAGTGGCGCGGGTCGTGGCGAAAGCCGGCCGCATATGCGCGCGCCGCTTCGTTCAACAAACCGATTTCCAGCGCCGCTTCCTCGCGCATGACCTCCGGTGTCACGCCCGGTTTGCGCCAGCTGCTCACCCAGGACTCCTTTTCGACGCGAGCGAGGAGGCCGCACGTCTCCGCGTCCTGAGGATGATCACGAGCGACGGCTTCGAGCCACTCCTTCGCCTCGTCGTAGCGCCCGAGCCGTCCCAGCAGGAGGCCTTTTTCCTGCCGGCCCGCCAAGTCGGTGGCATCGAGGGCAAGCGCTTTCTCAACCTGTTCGAGCGCGAAAGCGGGCTGATTCAGCTGCCGCAGCGTTTTTGCAGCGATGAGGTGCGCTTCCCGACGCAAGGCCTGTGCGGGCGCTTCCTGGGCAAGCACGACGACATCGCCGGCACGCTGCTTCGCCCTCGCTGTTTCGACGCGTCGCACCCATTCGGCGAACTTCTCCCATACCGCTTGCACACCGCCGATACGCAACGTCTTCCAATCGGGCTCAGTTAAGAACGGCAGGAGGTGATATATGGGACTACTCTTGCGTCCGTGCCAGGCCGCAACGGTGTCGTTGACCATGCGGGCAAGCGCCTCGCGGTCGTGCGGCAGGTGAGAGGGATCCGGTACTCCATCCTTCAGGTGGTAGCGAAGCTTACGGTCGGTGTACACGTCGAAAGGCATCGGCCCCTGCCGGCAGGCAATGGGAATGACACCGCGCGCGCGCAGTGCGTGCCTCACGCCGAGCTCGTACCACACATTGGGATTGTCGATCGAGAGATCAGCCACCACGACGTCGGCCAATAGCAATTCCTGGAACATGTCCGTCCGGATGTCGCCCGCCCGCGTCTCCTCGTCTGCGCGAAATATTTCGTAACCTTCACCCTCGAGTGATGGTCTGATGAGCTCCGAATATACGCGGTTGAAGTCGACGCCTTCCTTCACTCCAAAAGGCATCGCGACGAAGACATGTAGGGCCATGGGGGAATCTTATCGGCCGGTAGCCAGAAAGCTCTCGAAATGCTCGGGCTTGACCTTGCGCTTCGCGACAGCTTCACCGACCCGCCGCAGCTCATGCTTGTGCTGTACCGAATCGAGCTTCTGCACGTGCTCCGGCTCGATGTCTCCGAGCCCGAGTTGCGTCATCCCCTCCTTGCTCAGTTCCGCGTTGTAGCGAACGTAGGTGAAAAGCTTTGGATCCACCGGACCGCGGAACCCGTAAGCGCCACTGCCATCTACCATGCTGCCGAGCTCTCGATCGAGTGGATCGCCTTGCACGCATTTTCCGAACACGCGGCAGAGGAAATCCTGTTCATTGAGAGCGGCGAACATGAGAGCCGAAGGGATCGCGCTCGCGTTGAAAAGTAGGTTCATCTGGTCCGGATCGAGGTTTCCGTTCGGCTGTGGGCTGGTGCCGGTTCCGATCGAAACCAGCAGCATGTCTTCCGGACTCTTGGTTTTCCAACCCAGTTGGTAAGGCTCGACGGTTGCCATCAGGAACAGCTGAAAGGCCGGATTGTTGTACATGGTTACGCCGCCATCGACGAATATGAAGCGGTTGCTTCCAATCTCCATTTGCTCCGGCGGGAAGTACGTCGGCGCTGCCGTGCTGCCTCTGACGATCTGCCACAAGGGCAGGTCGAGGTTGCATCCGGGGCTATCTGCTGGACAGTTGTATCGGGCTTTTGGATTGTTCGATAGCGGCCACGCGGAATCGGTGGTCGCATTGCGCAGGACCATCATGAGCAGCGTCTTGAGTCCAGGCGAGCCGAGCGTCGGCATGTCCTCGCCGGTCCGCTCGGCAAAGACGGTGCGCAGCTTGTGCGCAAGCGGTTCATCCTCAAACTTGTAATGAAGGCGTTTGAAGAGCGCCGCTTTCTCGAACATGAGCTCCGCACTTTCCAGATAGAACGTTCGGATTTCATCAACTCTCATGCCGAGCGACAAACAGGTCGCAATGACCGCACCCGTGCTCGTGCCCGCGATGTAGTCGAAGTACTGCGCTAGCGTAAACTGGTCGCCGGCGCCGAGCTCATCCTGAAGAATGCGCTCGATCTCGCCGAGCACCTCGATCGTAATGATGCCGCGAATACCACCACCGTCGAGCGCGAGCAGCTTATAGGGCGGGAGTTTGGTTAGTTTTTCCGGACTGATCATAAGTCCTCATTGGGCGCCATTGGGACGGCTTCATCTACTAAAACGTTTTCAGATACTCGACCAGCGCCGCTTTGTCCGCGAGTGGCAGATCCGTTCCGTAAGTGGGTCCTTCGTGGCCCGCATTGGAGTTGCCTTCAGCCGCAGTGTCGTAGCGGAAAAACTGGCGGCCGTTTTCTTCAGGCACCGTCGACACGAAGCCGACGTTCTTCGTATCGAAAACATCGTATCCGCGATAGAAAACCTTCGGGCGCTTCGCGGCGGGTTGCAGCAGATCGGCCAACGTCGGCACCGATCCATTATGCAGATACGGTGCGCGCAGCCACAGTCCGTCCAGCGGCATGTTGGCGTAACCGAAGGTCTTGCGAAAATGCTGAAAGCGGTGCGGGTAGCCCGCGTAAAGCGTTCCCTGATTCACGGCAAGTGCGTAGGTATATGAATCGAGTCGGCGGCGATCCGTGTTCACGTCTTCGATCGGCGTGACCTTCCCGACTTTCTCTCCTGAAAAGTCGCTGCCGCTCGCACCATGGCACGTTCCGCAATACTGCTTGTAGACCACTGCTCCGCGCGCGGCCAGCGAGGAATCCACGGGAAAGGGGTATGCCGGGGGTTTCACGTCCTCCATCCATTGTTCGACCCTGCCGATTGCTTGCAGATCGATCGTCGGTGGCGTTGTGCCCGTTCCAAACGCGGCGCTTTTGTTACGCTCCTCGACCGCTGTGTTATTGCCATCCCAGTGCAGTTGCATGCCGCGCTTTCGCCGCTGATTCCAGATCGACAGGAAGTCCGAGGCGCCGAGCAGCTCCTTCGGATCGAGCTTGTCCATGGGAAAGTTGAAAATCACTTTGGCCGAATTGAACGTGTCCACACGCCCTGGTCCCCACAACTGACCCTGCTCCGCCTGCTTCAGTACGAAGTCGAAACGGCCGCGCAGCATCAGCAGGCGATCACGCATGATGCCGATCGCAAGCGGGTAGATCAGATACCGTTCGAGGAGATCGAGGTCCTCGCCCTTGAGTTGCTGTAAGCGGCGCACTTCCGGGATGATGTAATCCGCGCTGAATTTAGCATCGGCTGCGCATTCGAAGAAGAAACGTTCGAACGCCATCACGTCGAACCTATTTGCCGGCATGCCAAGCACGATCCGCGGCTTCGCCTGCGGTGACTCCCGCACCGTGCTGGTGTGACATACGGCGCAATTCAGGAAAGTCCGATCGATGCCCGTGTAACGGCGCTGCGACATGCCGATAGGCAAGTCCTTGCCTTCCTCATAAATGAGGCCGAGCGAGCGGTAGCCGCCGGGCAGGCGGTGCTCGCATACCTGCGGCAAGGCCTGGAAGATCCAGTACGGGAATCCCGACTCGCGCTCCCCGCCCGTGGAGCCATACTTGAAGTGCTCTTCCGCGCCGTCGTACACGACCGGGCTATCGCCGCCGAAACGTGCCCAGGCGTACGCCAGCAGAAGCAGCGGTACAAGTACGAGCACACCGGCGAGGATTAAAAATCGGCGGCGCCAGCGCCGGGCTTCCTGCACGGGCGGAGGCTGCTCGATGCGGCTATCGCGTTCTTCCATCAGTGTGCTTTCGAGTTGACTCGATCAAGGCAGACAGGAACGCAGGTTTTCGTAACCGCGGCTCAGGAACTCCTCCGGCCGCGGGATTTTTCCTCCTTCCGCGTGAAGTGCGTCCTCGACGTACGCCTGCAGCGCCGCAAGCTCGCCACTGTCGCGCCATGTTTGGGGCGACCGGTGCAAGCCATACAGCGCAAAGTCCGGCGGCATCGCCGTCTTCGTTCTCTGCTCGGGCGGAAGCCGCCACATCGATAGGCGGACATACAGCCGCTGCGCGCAGTGCGACAGATTCGCAGCCACCTGATTCGCCGAGCCCTGCAGGAAGTTGGGCGGCGAGCGGTCATTGGATTGGTGACAAACGGCACAGTAGCGGTAAAACGGCTGCAGGTTCGCAGGCCGCACAGGGGCCTGGCCACCGGCGGCTGTCATCACCGCAGTAGTTTCCATCACGGGCTGCGGCATTCCGACATCTTCCAGGCAGCACCACGTCAACGGCTTCATTCCCAGACGCAGGAACAGCGCCGGCATGAGACTTGCGCGTCGGAATGGCTTGTCGGAAAGCGCGTCCAGTTTGCGGTCGAGGGTATCGCGAAGCATCTGCTCGACGGCGTGCTGGACCGGCGCGAAATCGTGAACAACCTTCAGGATAGCGCGTCCTGATGTGGAAGATGTCTTGGTTTTCCCGGCAGGTTCAGCTGCACGCCATGTGAGGCGCATCACCTCGAGCGCATCTCCATCGCCGCCCCGTGCATGACCGCCGCCGCGCGCCAGGCGCAGGGTCGCAACCAAGCGTTCTCCAATTCGGGCCACCGTCCCGCTGGCGACATCGGTATCCGTAAACTCCGGGGCGTGCGCTGCCGCGCCAAGCTTCAGCCGATCAAGGCGCCCGGCCGTTACCTTGCCGTCCTTCGCATAGAACCGTCCTCGCAGCGTCATTCGGTGCTCGTCGGGCACCGGCATCGTCGAACAATCGAAGTCGATGCGATAGCCGCCTGCGGATCGACGCGTGCGCCTGACTTCGCAATCGCTTTCATAGACCGTTCGCTGGATTTGGCGCTGCGTCGCAGTGCGATAGAGGTGCGCATCGATGCGACGCACATCTGCCTCCGCAAGAAATTCCGAAAGACCCGCCACGAGCCGCGCAAGTGTGGTTGTTTGCTCAACCGACCAGATTTCGAGCGCCCGCCGAGGTGTAAGCGGATCGAACACAGCGAGTATGTCGACGTTCTCTGCGAACGATGTCTGCACGGACACACCCTCGGGCGTGGGTGCGGCATTCTCAGCGATGGTAGCCGTGCGGCTCATGAACGGATCACGATTGGGGAGATCCGGATTCGGTATGTGCAGTCCCGCCGGCCATCGCGCGCGTGCACTGCGGGCGAAAGCGGTGACGACGTATTCGCGATATGCGGGCGATGCGCTGTCAAAATGCTGCCTGCCGCTCAGCCGATATTGCAGAGCTGCGATGAACAGGTTTGCACGGCAGCGCAGCGCGCGCTCGTCATCGTTGTCCGACATGCAGCCGGCGCGCCAGAGCAACTGGTAAGCCGAATACAGATTGGCGCGATCGGTTGCATTGTCGATTGCATTCGGCACATCGACACCACGGCCCGGGTCGATCCCATAGAACGTGCGTTTTTGCTTAAGAAGCAGCGCCGCGATCCTGGGGTTGGCGTTCGTTTCGTCCCAGACCTGGCGCGAGAAGAGCGGCGCCGCGTTTTGATGGCATGCGATGCACACGACACGGTTCGCGTAACGCACCTGCGCGTCGCCGCGCGCCCGGTAATTCTTAACAACCTGGAACTCGAATCGTCCCGCAGCCTCGTTGTAGCTGATCACCTCGATGAGATTCTCTTTCTCCTGATAACCTAAGTACAGCCGATCCCTGAGCAGCATGCCGGCGTGGCTCCTCGCAACGCGAGGCTCAGCGTCGGCGGCGAGAACCACTCGCGGATACGTGAAGAATTCGGGTGCGGCAGACGTTCGCTGCAAGGAGCGCCCGAGCGGAATCAATACACCTTTGACGGCTCCACCACCGTAGGCGTCTGGCTGCAGCTCCGCCTCCAGCTTTTTCACGAGAGCGGTGAATGGAAACGGAACGTCGTAAACCTTGCGCTCGCCTTGCTTACGCACCACCAGAAAATCGAATAGCGAACGACCCACCAAAGGCAGGTTTTCACCGGCGACTGTCGGATCCACAGCCCAGTCACCGCCGGATACAATCCCGGGCGCGGGCGACACCGACTGATTCGCGTATGCAGCATTCGCGTAGGGCGGACACACCAAGGCGGAGGCGCCGACAACTGAAACAAATACGCGCTGCAGACGCATAAGCGTTGAGCGCATCATGAGTACGTCTTTCCCTCAGCGGTGTGAAGGCTCATGGCGCAAGGACGAGGGGCGTTACTGCGCCGCCCGCACGACCCGCTGCTGCGTGCCTGTCCAGCAATCCTCGTGCACCCGGCCGCTCTTCACGAATGCTTCGCCGCCGCGGGCGGCGATAGCCTCATTGTAGAGTGTGAAGTTGAGCAGGAAAATCTTGTCCAGATACGCACGGCCCAGATAGAAGCCCGGACGCACCATGCGTATTTCGTCACGCACCCGCAGCCCGCGGCGGCCCGCGAGGTAATCCGGATTCTCCTGATACCCGGGAATCTCGTCGCTGAAGAAGTAGTCGATGACGATCGACTCGCGACGCGAATCGAGCATGCTTTGGCCGCAGTATAGTTTCGCGGGGAACAAAAGCCATGTTTCCTTGCCGTCCACAGTGACCTTCTTCGGCTCGCCCTGGACGAGCCCTGTGCGCTGAAGCAGCGACAGATCCTCGATGCGGTTTCTGAGCACTCGTTCTTCGCGATAGAACACTTTGCCTTTCCACAGCATTTCACCAACGGTTTCCACTTTCAGTCCTTTCAGGTGCAGCGGAAACTCCGCGTGGCCACGCGCAATCTCCGCAACTCTGAAACTTCCACTCATGCCGCGAGGCAGCAGAATGCGGCCGTCGAAAGCGCCGTCCGGTATAGGCCCAGCGGTGATACGCGCATAGATCTGGTCGATCTGCTCCTGATCCAGGCCCGACAGGTTCTCGGGGGTGATTCGGGCGAGTTCTTCGGTTGTCAGCGGATACTTGTATTCGATTTGCGCCAGATCGGGCTTCGATTGGTAATTCTCGCTGTAGGGCGCGAACTTGATGTCTGGGCCTTTCGCGCGGAATCGGTCGCGTATCCAGTCGCAAGCCGCGAAAGTGGAAAGTGCGAGCACGACGGCCGCGGCCAGCACGACTCGCGTGAACATCGAGTAAGCCGCTCGATAGCGCATGTTCATAACAAGCTTCGGCCCGCTCACAGGGTCGCCATGAAAGCGATTAATGCTTTCTTATCGGCTTCAGACAAATCTTCACCAAAGCGGTGGCCTTCGTTCTCCACTTCCTGCATGCACGTCTGGTAATTGGTCTGCAGAAACCCACGCTTCTGCTTCAGCACGTCGACGAAGCGGCCGGGATCTTTCAGAAGGTCGTCGGCGATGCTCTGTAGCTCCGGCACGAGCCCCGTCTTGCCCGCTGCTTCCAGCAGCGCTGGCTCGCGCTTCGCCCGATAGAGATCGCCGATGAACTCCTTGTGCAGCAATCCTCCGATGAAGCCGGCTGAAGTGCCTTTGGGCACTGTCAGTCTGCCAGATCCGAACAGCGCTTTCTCCTGTTTCCCATCCCACGTGCGCATTCCAAGATCGACGATGATGTCCTGGTCCGTGAGTGTCATCTTGATCCCGCGCTCCTTTGGATTCAGCAGCTCATGCATCGATTGCGCGTACAGCCTGAGACGGCCATCGACGGTGGCATCGTACTGGAAACACGCAGGCTGTTCCGCGATCAGTTGTCCGTTCAAGTCAACATAGCGGGCGCGGAAGAAGTCGTTCTTCGGATTACGGGGCTTGCCGCAGAGTTCCGGACCGATCGCATTGTTATGCATGAACGGCGCGGTGGCCCACACGTTGACGAGCGACACGTTGCGGTAGTAGCCGCGGCCGCCGTTCTTGTAAGCATTCTGCTCGGGCACGTCGGGTACCGGCTTTCGGCTGCGCAGCGTCTCCGAGCCGTACTCGTGATAAAGCCGCCCCGTCATGTGATTCGAATGCAGCGCGCGGCAGCGGAAGGTACCGACTTCGGTCGCGGGCGTGGCCTCATCGTTGCCCAGAAAATCGGCACGCACTTTCCGCGGATGGTTTTCGTTCGGCGCATGAAAATCGCGATTGACGAATGGCCCCCCGACCTTTTCCGGAATGCTCGAATGACAACGGGCACAGGTCTGCGCGAATACGGTCTTGCCGCGGCGCACGCTGTCCTGCCCGAACTGCTTGTCGAGATCGTCTACAAGGTCATTGCGGGTATAGGTGGGCGCCTGAGGGTTCTTCGCCTTGCGCTCGTTGTCTCTTGCGACGTGCAGATCCATCGCGTCGCCTTCCTTCGACATGAAGAACGCCAGAATGTCGGACAGGCGGTCCTCGATCGCGCGAAAATTCGGGCAGTCGCGCCTGCATTGGCCGATGCTGAATGGCGTCTGTCCATAGCCGCGCTGCTGCGGATCGACCTGCCGCAAATCAGTGAGATGGTTCACCCAGCACTGCTCCGCGCACGAACCAATATTGAAATACACGCGCTGTATCGCTTCGAGTGCGCCGATGCTGTCCTCGCCGCCCTTGAGAATGTGGTGCACCCCGTCGAGGACGATGCGGTTTCCCGCGATCGAAACGGCTGTTTTGTCGTCGTTGCGTGTGCCGCGCGCCCAGCACTTATTGTCGGGCCCGCGCTCGCACCAGCATTTGTCTTCGTCCTTTTCTGAGCCGCAGGTGCCGACTTTTCGCCATTTCGTGATCATCTCACCCGTAAACGTCGGCCGTTCCGACAGGTTGATGAGCGCGTTGATCGTCCCCGGGTTGTTGACCTGGTCGTGCGAGATCGCAGACGTGTCGGTCACGCCGGGGCGCGGATGCGCGAACATCTGCCATTCAAGGCTCGTGCGCGGCATGCCTGAGCCGAGCAGCTCCGACATGCGCGTGTACTGGTTACCAATGAGGCCGCTGATGTTTTCCCATTTCGGTTTCGCAGGGTCAGCGGGCGGATGGAGCGGGTTGAACGCGATATGACACGAGCCGCAAGTCGTGCCGATGAGAAACGGGGGCTCGATGCGCGCGTCGGACAGCTTACTGACTCGCGCGTCGGACGGTATGCCCGTCTGCTCCATGGTTTTGCGAGCGCCGTCCCAGGTTCCATTCCGACCGTTGACCTGACGCCAGTTGCCGGGATCGAAGCGTGGATTCGGAAACTTGCGAAAACCAAGCGCGCCGGTAGACGTACCGAACTTCAAATCGCACGCCGATTGGCGCTGGTCGACCCGTCCGCCTTTCGTATGCGGGTCCGTCGCGTCGAGCGTGGTGTCCTGCAGACCGCACGCCGGATCGACGTAACCTGGTTTACCCACGTATTTGAGCAATACATCATCACCGGGGCACCAGTCGAACCCATAGGTTTCGTCGACACTCTTTGCGGGACATTCCGGGTCACCGGGTTTGCAGCACGCCGGATCGTTGATGATGCCCCACGCAGCGAAGCGATCGTCGCGGTCGCCGGAGCGAAGAACGCGGTACCAATCGATCAATACCCCGATCCGCTGCTGGAACGTGTAGGTATGAAAACGCTCGTTCCCCGCGGTTGCCTTGAACCAGATGAGCCGGCCCACGCACTCCGCCTGGGTCAATCCGTCCCGAGCGCACGCTTCGAAATAGGGGGCATCCTGATCGATGATGGATTTTTCCGGCACCGGGCGCGCCGTGGGCGCAATTGCAGGTGCGAGTTCCGCAGCGGGCGCGACGCCCGGCGCGGCCGGAACGAGTGCCGCGAATGCCGACACGACCCCGGCGCAAATGGTCAGAGCAATCGCCGTGGAACGAATCATTACTTCTCCTCCTTTTTGCGAGTTTGGGCTCAGAGCGTCTTCAGGTACTCGATCAGCCACTCTTTCTCTTCGTGCGTCAAGGCCGTGCCATAGGTATGCCCTTGATTACCATTGCCTTTGTCCGTCACCTTATACTGGGTACCCACGCGCTCCGCTTCGGCGCCTTGTGTCACGAAGCCGACCTTCACCGGGTCGTAGAGGTCGTAGCCGCGATGGAACACTTTCGGCCTTTGTTCCACGGTCTCGAGCAGATCGCGAAGCGTGGGCACCGAACCATTGTGCAAATAGGGCGCGCGCAGCCAGATGCCGTCGAGGAAAGCGGCAATGTAGCCGTCGAGTGTCTGTTCGACCAGCCCTTTACGCTCGAGGCCCATGTCTCTCACAACCTTGTTGGCGGCGATCGCAGCCTCCTTGCTCCAGGTCTCGAGGCGGTTGCTATCGGTTCCGACCTCCGCAACCGGAACGCGCGTGCCGGTGCGCTCGCTCGCATGGCACCTAGCGCAGTTCGCGTCGAACAGCGCCTTGCCTCGAGCTGCCTTCGACCCGTCCACAGCGAACGGAAATTTCGGGGCCTGGACCGCGCCGAGGTATTCGTGCAGCCATTTCACATGCCCCAGAAACTCAGCTTTGTCGTTTGGCGCCGCGCCGAGCAGACCCATGGCCGAATCCATGATGACTGAATAGGGATCGTGGCTGTCTCCGGCGAAGTTGAGAAACATGCCTTTCTCCGGCTTGTACTTTTGCAGGTTCCAGATCGAGGGCATGTCCGTCGGGCCGAATGTATCGTCCATCGGCTGCTTGATCATGAAATATTTGGTGAGATTCATCGCGTCGTCACGCCCCGGCCCCCAGTCCGGAAAATCCTTGCGGTAGATCCACGCAAACTGCGCTTCGCGCTCGAGCAAACGCTTTTTCGTAATAGGAATCACCAGAAACCGGTAAAGCGCCCGATCGATGAAATCGAGATCGGCGACAAGGTTGATCTCGCGCATCAAAACGTCCGCGGTGAAACGCGGGTCTTTGGCGCAGTCGATCAGATACTTGAAGAAGGCCTCGACGTTCGTCGTATGACCAGGCGCGGCCGAAACGAACGTCGGATTTTCATCGGGCCTGGTCCGGTACGTTGCGGTGTGACAGACCGCGCAATTATTGGCGACGCGCGCAAAGCCAATCGTTTTCTTGGTGAAGCCGACCGGCAGTTCCTGCCCCTGCTCCCACGGAACGCCGAGGGACGCGTAGCCGCCGGGGCCCGGAAGCTTTTCGGGAAACACCCGCGGCAACACATAAAAAATCCAATACGGGATGCCGGCGTCGTGCTCCGCGCCAATTGAGGCGTATCTGAATCGTGCGTCCGCAGAAGACGTCACCCAATCAGGTTCTGGATGCTCGCGAAAGCCGCGGTCCCATCCGATGTAGGCGCCGATCGCACCAACTGTTGCAAGGAGCGCCAGCGCGATCCAAATCTTGCGCCCTCCGGTGCGACCGCCATGCGCACTCATGCAATTCTCCTTGGCAGGAACGCTTTATCGCTCGCGACCGGATTGCTGGTACAGTGGTTGCGAACTGAGCGCGGCGCAGATCGGCTGCTGGCCTGACATAGACGACGCCGTTACACTGCTATCATGATCTGCATGGCATACATGGGTCAAGCGCCTTTTGTCGTGTCGCACCAAGCTTTCTACTACGGTACTTGGTATAGCCTCGCTTGCATTGAGAATGAGCATGGCGTCTAATTTCCTTCCGCGACTGCATACGCCTCGCTGGACGACTTAGCCGTACAACATTAGGCTCTCGCCACCAACCATGCGACGTGCTCTCCTCTCGACTCTGCCATTATTCCTCCAGTGCATGCTGCTGTGGGAACCGGCGCTGGGACAAGGCGCCTATCCCGCTCCGTCGGATGACATTGACTCGGACACCGTCCTCGGCTTTATCGTCATAGCCGCAGCGGCCATCGGCTATTGGCAGTGGAAGCGGCGTCGCCGCAGTGATACGCAATCCGGCGCAGCGGCGCAGCAATCACTGCCTCGTCCGACCGCGCCGCCGACGCGTTCCAGAGAAGCGTTCTTCCCCGACACAACGCGCGACTCGCAGGCGGCCCCGTGGCGCGACATGAGTGAAACAACGGAATCCGTGTTCATTTCCTATCGTCGCGGCGACGCCGGCGATGTAGTCGGACGCATCTATGATCGGCTGGTCGAGCGGTTTGGAAAGCCGCACGTTTTTAAGGACGTCGATTCAATCCCGCTCGGCGTCGATTTTCGCAAGCACCTGTCGGACTCGGTTGGAAAGTGCAGCGTATTGCTCGCCATCATTAGCCGCGGCTGGCTACAGCAGGCAGACGGCGAACGGCGCATCGATCAATCGAATGATTTCGTGCGGATAGAGATGGAGGCCGCACTACAGCGGAACATCCCGGTCATCCCTGTGCTCGTGCAGGGGGCCTCACTGCCAAGTGAGTCGGAGTTGCCCCACACATTGCGCGAGCTTGCCTATCGCAACGCAACTGTAGTTCGGCCCGACCCTGATTTTCACGGAGACATCGCACGGCTGTTGGACGGCATCGCGTTTCACCTTGACCCGGAGAAGGTCAAGCGTGCGCAGCCGCATTGATCTAGAGGTACGCCATCGGCGCGCCGCCAGCTTCTCTTTGAGTCGATACGAATTGCCGCGGATGTTCATCGTCACCGCGTGATGAAGCAGCCGGTCGAGGATGGCCGTGGCGAGGACGTAATCGCCGAACACTTCGCCCCGTCGGCGAAGCTCTGATTGCTGGTGAGATCATCGGGCCAGGCTCATAGCGTCGGGTGATGAGCCGGAAGAACAGACGTGCTTCACCCGATTCGACCTTTCCGTCGGTTTGCGGCCTCGAACGTCGCATTCCAGCGCGCTTTGCCCTCCGCGCTCGTCGCGCCGGTGGTCACCGTGCGCATGCGAACATACAGGAACTCGGCTGTGCGGCCACCCAAATGCCGGAAGGGGCGCTCGCGCGCGGCGGTCCGCTGTCGCA
>CAYODZ010000238.1:0-6450 GCA_964402835.1 uncultured Gammaproteobacteria bacterium
GTGGTCGACCGTCGACCGCGATCCGGCGGCCGACATCGGGCTGCCCGGCGAGCCGCCGTTCACGCGCGGGATCCACCCGACCGGCTATCGGTCGCGCCTGTGGACGATGCGCATGTTCGCCGGCTTCGGCGCCGCGGAGGACACCAACCAGCGGTTCCGTGACCTGCTCGCGGCCGGGCAGACCGGCCTGTCGATCGCCTACGACATGCCCACGCTGTACGGCTACGACACCGACGACCCCGAGGCCGAGGGCGAGTTCGGGACGTGCGGCGTCGGCGTCTCGTCACTGGCCGACATGGAGGTCCTGCTCGACGGCCTGCCGCTCGATCGCGTGTCGACGTCGATGACCATCAACTCGCCGGCAGCCCCGATCTGGGCCATGTACATCGTCGCCGCGGAAAAGGCCGGCTACCCGCGGGCGATGCTCGAGGGCACGCTCCAGAACGACATCCTCAAGGAGTTCGTCGCCCAGAAGGAGTTCCTGTTCCCGCCCGAGCCGTCGATGCGCCTCGTGACCGACACGATCGAGTTCGGGACGCGCGAGATGCCGCGCTGGAACACGATCTCGATCTCCGGCTACCACATCCGCGAGGCCGGCTCGAGCGCCGCGCAGGAGATCGCGTTCACGTTCGCCAACGCGATCGCCTACGTGGAAGCCGCGGTCGCCGCGGGCCTGGACGTCGACGGCTTCGCCGGCCGGCTCTCCTTCTTCTTCGGCGTCCACAACAACCTGTTCGAGGAGGTCGCCAAGTTCCGCGCCGCGCGGAAGATCTGGGCCGACCTGGTGACGAACCGCTTCGGCGCCGCCGACCCGGCCGCCGCCAAGCTCCGCTTCCACACCCAGACCGACGGCGCCACGCTGACCGCGCAGCAGCCGCTCAACAACGTGGTGCGGGTGACCGTCCAGGCCCTGGCGGCCGTGCTGGGCGGCACCCAGAGCCTACATACGAACTCCTTCGACGAGGCGCTTTCGCTTCCGGGGGAGGAAAGCGCTCGACTGGCGTTGCGGACGCAGCAGATCCTGGCCCATGAGAGCGGGGCGGCGGACACAGTGGATCCGCTCGGGGGCTCCTGGTTCGTGGAGCGGCTGACCGCTGACCTCGAGGAGGAGGCGCGGGCTTACCTGGCGCGGGTGGATGACCTGGGCGGCTCGGTCGCCGCCATCGAGGCCGGGTTCTTTCGCGGCGAGATCGAGCGGGAGGCGTATGAGCAGCAACTCCGGGTGGAGCGGGGGGATGAGGTCGTGGTGGGGGTCAACCGCTGGGCCGATGCCGAGGAGGTCGAGCCCGCGCTGCCGGCGGTGGACGTCGAGGCGTTGGCGGCAGCGCAGCGGGAGCGGCTGGCGCGGTGGCGGGAGGAGCGGGACGCGGGGGCTTGGGCGGAGGCGATGGAGCGGCTGAGGGAGACGGCGCGGGGGGAGGAGAACCTGGTGCCGGCGATCCGTGGGGGTGCGGGAGCGGGCGCGACGGTCGGGGAGATGGCGGATACTCTGCGGGCGGAGTTCGGGACATATCGCGACCCGGCGGGGACCCCCGGTTGAGCGGGCGGTGGCGCTATAAGCATGTGCTCACCACGAGGATATGATCAGAGCATCGATAGCCTTAGTCCACGGAGAATCATAATGGATAGCGCTGGCGATCCTTATCGTCCCGACCCGACTGCCGAACCTGAATTGCTTCCCTCAGCTCTCGGATTTGTGGACCTACTGGGCTATTCGGAACGAATTAAGAAGGCCACTTTACCGGGGGAGGCCAACAAAGAACTCCTAATAATAAAGAATGCCTTGGACAGGGCCAAGTATTGGGTTCGAGAGGACTCCGGCTTCGGCCGACGCCTGCATCGAACCCGTTTCTTCTCCGACTGTTTCGTCATCGGCATTCCAATTACGCGTGAGATATCGGAGGGGGAGCCGGAACTCGGGGATCTTTTCTTCTCCCTGGCTCTCGTCCAATACGAGATGGCGGCTAACGGAATCTTCCTTCGAGGCGCGATCTCAGTCGGGCCGGTATTCATTGACGATGATTTGATCTTCGGTGAAGCCTTGCTCGAGGCTACAGAGGCGGAACGTTCGATCACACGGGATCCTCGAATTATTCTGACACCGTCGGCAGCGAACCGAACGAAGGACCACCTTCGCTGGTATGGTGATCCGGCAACCTCTCCGCAAAACCACGCTCTGCTTCTTGACACGGACGGGCAAATCTTCATCGACTATCTTTCTCAGTCGATTCTTATTGCGGAGGAGGAGGGCGGTCCATTCTTTGACGAGCTTCTGGTTCATCGCGACCGCGTAGTCGAAAAGCTTGAACGGTATCGTACCAACCCAACCGTTTGGGCGAAATACGCCTGGGTGGCTAGCTATCACAATTGGTTTTGTAGTCAGTACAATCACTACTTCGATCCCTCATACAAGGTATCGCAGGAGGTATTGAGATTGGGACCAGCCAGGCTTCAACCTTAGCTCCACGGCGGGCCAACCGGCAGCGCGGGAACACGAACGCGCGTATCTTCACCGCCAGTACGGGTTAGGCGGAGGTGTGGCAGTAGAGGCTGTTCCGGCCACGTACAACAACACTTATCTAGCCGTTCCCGGAACCCGGTATCCTCCCGCCTTGTGAGGAGACGGTCGCATGCCCACGACGAGCATAGCATCGACAGCCATTCTCCTTCACTTGGTAGACTGGAAGCTCTCTAAGCCAGAGGTCGAGATCGCCCCTGGAATCTGGTTATGTTGCATGCAGGGATCTCCAGTTGAACAATCCTATACGCAGCTCAGCATGAGCCCACAACTCCAGTTCGATCCTGAGAGTGGAGAACCGTTTGACTTCCCCTCATATGTGCGGTTCGACTCGCCACCGACCGAAGCCAACCATGACTTTGGCGATCCCTACTCCAAGGCGGATCGGGTTTGCAACTTTCTCACAGTTCTCCTTCACCACCCGACGTACATGGCGCGCGTCGTCCAGTCGACCGACAATTTTACAACCATAGGGCACTCCCAGGTACTTTACATGTATGGAATTCAGAGCGACTTCCTTCTTGGCAATGCCTTTAAGGGTATTGACGCACGCGTGGTACGCGAACTATCGGCAGCTTGGGCTGTTTCTGAGAGCGTTTGGCCCGTAAGCCTCGCCCAAGCCAGAATTGCCAACGCGCTTGCCTTTTTTCAATATGCATGGCGTGCCGACTATTTGGAACACACTTGCCTGAATCTAGCAACGACCCTGGAAATACTATTCGCTCCTCACTCAACGAGTGAAACTACTCACCAGATTTCTTTCAATGTCGCCCATTTTCTTGCACACTCACGGGAAGACCGCATTTCGGTCTATAATACTATAAAGCGATTTTACAGTATACGCTCCAGTATAACCCACGGAGGACTACCGAGCCCGGCGAAAGTAGAACAGCCCACCGTTGCAGTATTCAACCTCTGTCTCCGCATTCTACGCAAGATCCTGATCTCTCCCGAGCTCAGCTCGACCATAGAGGACGATACGATGCGCAAGCGGATGCTACAGCGATTCCAGTTTGGGGACCGGTAACGCTAGAATGGAATCCATCCACATTCACCAGCGGCTCCGGCCATCACGCTACGCCTTCTTAGTGAACGATGGTGATCTCACCGCCGCCCTCCAGAGTGTGTCGCTGAACACTGCGCTTTGGGGCGGTGTTTATAATGCAATCGTTCCATCCACCCCCCCCGACATCTGCAGGGGCCTTCTCAAGGCCTTCGACCCGGATTGGATCGTGAATCTGAGTGATAGCAGTTCCGTCGACGAGCTATTTGCCCGGTACGAGGATCGCTTTCTTTCGCCAAGCCAACTTGTGATGACAAATGATAATACCGGGCGACGCCGGCTAAGTGTGGGCTTCAATATCCTGCCTCTGATTCGCTACGTCCACGAGACGGACTCCAGGCTGACTGCTGAGTCTTCACGGGCGGCCATCGTCACTGCCGAAGAGGTGGGCGGCTGGCCGGAGTTTGCCGCTTTTGCCTATGGCTCATTCAGGTGGCTTCCTGAACTCGATGTGAATTTTGAAGAAGTCTATCGAAGTGGTCTGTGGGCTCAGAGCGTTGACCTTCCCGAACTGTCTCCGCCAACTGATGGCAACAAGCTCCTACTCCCCTTGGAGTTCACGCGGTACGGATTGAGGGTGCATAGAGAGCGTGCACGTTTATCGAGCCACGTCATCTTTATTGGCGACCACCGATGTTTCGCCGATCTAGTCGACTTTTGGAATATCCGTGCTTCGGGCCGCACTGCCGTCTTCGTTCCGGTTACTGACTATCGAGCCTTCGACCCGTTGATCAGACTTGTGGCGCAGGGGGGTCGGTATCCAATCAATCAGCACATCGAGAATCAGGCGGACCTCCAGAAAGGGCCGAGCTTAAGCGATACGGCTTTCACGACGGTATGCGATTGGATTGCGAGTAAAGACCTAGGTGTGCTATCACGGCATTCGCCACGACCCCGGTTCGGCATGGAGATCGAGGGATACGTGGGAGATATCCGCGTAGGAGAGATTCGGGCAACAGAGAACGAAGAGTTTTCTATCCTCCAGAACGGTCGAATGACCCCCGTAAAACTTATCTCGCCGCCATACCTCAATACCGACAATCCGGAAATAGGTCAGTTTTCGTGGTCGGTCGAGCTTGGGATGAGCGGTGCTTATAATAACCCTGAGTTCATGTTCTCCTTCCCGAACGAGCCAGCCGTGGAGGTTGTCGTGCGTCGGGCACTGTTGGCTGCGCCCGACGAGTGCCGACTCGGTCGTCGTGGGATCGTCCTTCAGCAGGACTGGGTTCGTTCAACAATGCACCTTATGCCCGTCCGAACGGAAGAGGTTTTTCACGCACTCTTTCGGCAGGTGGGGTTCAAGGTGGAACCCAGCCTACCAGGGCGTTACGCCGAACAGATCATAAAGAAGATGGGTTCCCTTCATTTGGACTGTCGAGTCTTCAAGATCCGCGGCGTCCGGGAGATTCTCGACCGCCTTGGAGACGGCTCAACCCTCACCCGGGGCAACATCTACCAGGCGGTGACGTCAGTCACACCAGACCAGTACGGACAAAATTGGAGGGCCGACCTGTACAGCGATCTCGTTCTGCGGCACGGCCAAGCCCGGCTCCTTGAGTTCGGGACCATATTTGATGTTCTACTTGAGAAGCGAATCCTCAGACCCGGCCTTAATTTCCGGTGTCAGACATGCTTGAAGAAAGATTGGTACCATATTAGTGAGTTTGCCGAGGAATACACCTGCCGCTTCTGCTTTACTACCCAGCGCGTAGACTTTGGATCTGCGAATCAGTGGCAATTCAAAAGCGACGGATTATTCCGAATCCCTGACTCAGCCCAAGGAAGCGTCGCCGTAATTCTGTCCCTTTGGCGTTTCGAACAGCTCGCCCACGCCAAGGGAAGTTATGTCGCATCTAGAAACCTCTGCGCAATTGATTCTGAACGACGATACGAAATCGACTACGCATATATAGTTACCAGTGACGCATCCTATGACATCGTACTAGGCCAAGCGTCTCGCTTCGGAGACTTCACGGATGACGAAGTTCAAAAATTGGTCGAAGTCTCCGACCGGTTTCCCCAGAGGCCTTATCTGACATTTTCAACGCTGAAAGACAGCTACTCCAATGCAGAGAAGACACGTCTCCGAGGTCTGGCGGCGAGGGGTTATCGGGTAATCGCCCTTACCCGGGAGGAACTGGATCCGTATGATCTCGTCGCGCGCTTCGATCAAAGTTCCCAACTTTATGCCAGAGGCCTACAGAAGCTATCGGAGAACACGCTTCGCCTGAACGTCGCAGAGTAGTGGCCACGTGAAACCAGGGCCGATATCAGCCGATGGGAGTGGTTGATCATGCTGAGCCTGACGCTTCACGTACACCGTTCTACGTGCGCCGCAGACGCCTGCGCCCACTTGGCGGGGAGCATTGATCAGCTAGAGCAGCTTCCACTTGTACCAGTCGGAGGAGTTTTTGCCATTGATTTCAGTCACGGGCCCTATTCGCTGGCGAGCACCTAGCGAGGTCCAAGCGTGGTCGACCGGCCGTGACGGCCGCCAGCGAGACGACGATATTCCCCCCATGACCGCCCGCTGACCCGACCCGATCCCGCACAACCCGAGAGCGGGTAACCCCCGCCTGGACCGGAGAACCCGATGCCGACTTATGTCTACCGCTGTCCCGCGTGCGATCACGTCTTCGAGGTGTTCCACCCGCGGATGAACGACCTGCCGAAGACGAAGAAGTGCTCGGCCTGTGGTGGGCGGGCGCGGCGCGAGATCTCCGGCGGCGCCGGGTTCCTGTTCAAGGGGGAAGGGTTCTACATCACCGACTACCGGAGCGCGGAGTACAAGAAGAAGGCGGCTGCGGACAAGGGCGAGGGGAAGCCGGAGAAGGCCGGGACCGAGAAGTCAGGCGAGAGGTCCTCCGGC
>CAYODZ010000239.1:0-7224 GCA_964402835.1 uncultured Gammaproteobacteria bacterium
ACCGGGCGCCATGTCGTTCATGAACTCGGCCGCTATCTCAATTCTCTCGGGACCGTCGCCGGTATCGCGCCGCTGCTCGGTCTGCTCGGCACGGTCGTCGGCATGATCAAGGTGTTCGCCGCGATCATGGAGCACGGGGTCGGAAATCCCGGGGTGCTCGCAGGCGGTATCTCGCAGGCCTTGATTACGACCGCGGCCGGATTGCTCGTCGCGATCCCGGCGCTCATCGGCTACCGCTACCTCCGTGGCCGCGTCGAGGAGCTCGTCGTGTACATGGAGCAGGAAGCGATGCTCCTCATCGAGGTCCTGCACCGGCGATGAATCTTGCACCGCGACCGCGTGACGAGCCTGAGGTCAATCTAACCTCGATGATTGACGTCGTCTTTCTGTTGCTCATTTTTTTCATGGTCAGCACGAGTTTTATCAATGAGGCGTCACTCAGCGTCACGCTGCCCACCGCGTCGTCCACGCCGGCACCCGGCGAACCGGACCCCGTTGAAGTTACGGTCGGCGCGGATGGCCGCTACTTCTTCGGCGGCAACGAACTCGTCAATACCGGCCGACCCGCGCTGCGTCAGGCGCTGCTCGACGCTGCCGAAGCCGACACAGCCCGTGTTGTAGTGGTTCGTGCTGACGCTCGGGCACCGCATCAATCCGTGGTGACCGTGATGGACGTGGCAGGGCGCGCGGGCTTCGCTCGTATAAGCATTGTGACCGCACAGGAACGCGATGACTGACGGTGATGCGGTCTACCGCCGCCTGTTTGGCTACGTCGGCAGGCACTGGTTCATCCTCGCGCTTGGTATCGCGGGCATGGTGCTTTATGCCGCCTCCCAGCTCGGATTCACCGCTCTAGTCCGGCCGCTGGTCGATGGCGTGTTCGTCGAGCGCGATGCGTGGATCATCACTTGGATGCCGGTCGCGCTGATCGCAGCGTTTGTCATCCGCGGCATCGCGGAGTTCACCTACACATTCTCTATGCAATGGATCGGACGCCGCGTGGTGAAGCAGCTACGCGCGGAAGTCTTCGACCGATTGCTTGACTTGCCCGCTTCGTACTACGACGGCGTCACCTCGGGCGGCCTCCTGTCGAAAATGAGCTACAACGTCGAACAAGTGGCCGAGGCGGCGAGCCGGACGATGGTGACGCTCATCCGTGATTCGCTCACGGTGTTCGTGCTCCTCGGCTACATGATCTGGTTGAACGCGCAGCTTGCGTTGCTCGTTTTTATCGGTGCGCCGTTGATTATTTTCCTGCTCAAATACGTCAGTGCTCGATTCCGGCGCTACTCGACGCGCATCCAGAATTCGATGGGCGACGTCACCGAAGTCACGGAGGAGGTCATCGAGGGCCACCGTGTCGTGAAGACGTTCGGCGGCCAAGCCTATGAAAGGGGGCGCTTCGAGCGTGCGAACGAGGACAACCGCCGTCTTCACATGAAACACGGCCTCGTGCGGGCGGTGTCCGCGCCTGTCATCGAGTTGATTGCGGGCGTCGCCATTGCGTTGGTCATTTACGTTGCGACGCGTCCTTCGGTGCTCGAGGCCATCTCGGTTGGCGATTTCACGTCGTTTTTAGCGGCGCTACTACTCGTGAATCCGCCGTTGAAGCAGCTCACGAACCTAAACGCACAATTGCAGCAGGGCATCGCGGCCGCGCTGAGTATCTTCAGCCTCGTCGATGAGCAGGGCGAGACTGACGCCGGCAATGTGCCGCTTGTGCGTGCGTCCGGCGCGCTCGCATTCGAGGGCGTGCGTTTTTCGTACGACCCTTTGAAAGGTGACGTGCTTGCGGATATCGACCTCGCGGTCGCGCCGGGTGAAACCGTGGCGCTCGTCGGCCGCTCCGGCAGCGGCAAGTCGACGTTGGTGAGCCTGTTACCGCGCTTCTACGAACCAACGGCGGGTCGCATTCTGGTCGATGGCCGGGATGCGCGTGATTATCGTCTTTCCGATTTGCGGGGGCAGATTGCGCTGGTCAGCCAGCATGTGACTTTGTTCAACGACACGGTCGCGCGCAATATCGCCTATGGCCAGCTCGGTGGCGCCACCGACGACGAAATTCGGGACGCCGCGGAAGCCGCCTACGCGATGGAGTTCATCAGTGGTCTGCCGGATGGCCTCAATACGTTTGTCGGCGACAACGGTGTTCTGCTGTCGGGCGGCCAGCGCCAGCGCCTTGCAATCGCACGGGCGTTGCTGAAGGATGCGCCGATTCTGATTCTTGATGAAGCGACCTCTGCGCTGGATACGGAATCCGAGCGACACATCCAATCCGCGCTCGAGAATTTGATGCGTTCACGCACGACGCTCGTCATCGCGCACCGATTGTCGACCGTCGAGAACGCCGACCGGATCGTCGTGCTCGATGCAGGTCGCATCGCGGAGGTCGGAACCCACGCAGCGTTGATCGCGCGTGATGGCGCCTACGCATCGTTGTATCGGATGCAGTTCAGCGACAACTGATGGAGCGCCGCGCGCGACTCGAGGCGTGGCTGAACCGACGCTGGTACGGCCGGCGCCCAATCTGGTGGTTGCTCCCGCTGTCTGCGCTCTACCTGGTCGTCGCCACGGCACGCCGGTGGTTGACGCCACGGCGTTCCGTCGGTGTACCGGTCGTCGTCGTCGGCAATCTCACCGCGGGTGGTAGTGGCAAGACGCCGGTGGTGCTTGCGCTTGCCAGCGCCTTGCGCGACCGGGGTTTCTCGCCCGGAATCGTAAGCCGCGGATACGGTGCGCGTGTCCCTGGCATTCGCGTGCTGCGTGACGGCGACTCTGCCGATGCGGTCGGTGACGAACCGGCGCTGATGGCGCAGCGAGGCATCGCACCGGTCGCGATCGGCGCCGACCGTGTCAAGGCAGCCCGTGCATTACTCGCCGCGCGACCCGAGGTCGATGTGGTGATCTCCGATGACGGTTTGCAGCATTACCGACTCGCGCGTGCAGTCGAAGTCATCGTGGTTGACGGTGCGCGCACATTTGGAAACGGCGCATTGATTCCGGCTGGGCCGTTACGCGAGCTTCCGTCGCGTCTCAAGCGCGCGGATGTCGTGCTGGTCAATGATGCCGATACGCGCGCACACACGCCTTACCGCATCGTCGCCGGGGACGCTGTGCCGTTGTCGGGCGTCTCATCGCGGCGTCCGCTTGCGACGTTCCGCGGCAGCCGCGTCCACGCCGTTGCTGGCATCGGCGATCCGCGACGATTCTTCAACATGCTGGTAAGGCTCGGAATCTTCGTGAACCCGCACCCGTTCCCGGACCACCACCGCTATCGCGCTGGCGACCTCGAGTTCGATCCACCTTTACCGATTCTTATGACCGAAAAGGATGCGGTAAAATGTTCGGCATTCGCCGGCCCCGATCGGTGGTTCGTGCCAATTCGCGCCGAACTGCCAGTCGCGGTGCTCGACCTCGTCCAACAGCGGTTGATGACGGAGTGACATGAACCCGAAATTGCTAGACATCCTCGCGTGCCCGTTGTGCAAGTCATCGCTGCAATACGACAAGGGCGCCGGAGAGCTCGTCTGCAAGGCGGACCGACTTGCGTACCCGATCCGCGGCGGGGTACCGATACTTTTGGAAGCCGAAGCGCGCTCGATTCCGTTGGACGACCCACGATGAGCTTTCGAGTCGTCATTCCAGCGCGCTGGGGTTCTACGCGCCTCCCCGGAAAGATGTTGCTCGACCTCGCCGGCCGACCGCTGCTCGCGTGGGTCTGGCAGGTCGCTCAGGAGAGCGGCGCCGACGAAGTCATCGTCGCGACGGACGATGATCGCATTCGGGCGGCGGCAGAGCGGTTCGGCGCACGCGTCAGCATGACGCGTTCGGACCACGCGTCGGGGACTGACCGCGTGTGCGAGGTCGCCGAGTCGCTCGGTTGGCCCGATGACGCGGTGGTCGTGAACCTACAGGGTGACGAGCCGCTGATTCCGCCGGAGCTCGTCGAACAGGTTGCGATGACCTTGATAGCCGACCCGGAGGCTGGCGTCGCCACGCTCGCGACGCCGATTTCCTCGCTCGCGGACGCGCGCAATCCGAACATCGTCAAAGTCGTGCGCGACGCCATGGAGCGTGCGCTGTACTTCAGTCGCGCCACGATTCCGTTTCATCGCGACGGGGGCGGACCGGAGGGGATGCTGCGCCACATCGGCCTGTACGCGTATCGCGTCTCGGCGTTGAAGCGGCTCGCGGCGCTGCGACCGGCGCCCATCGAAGAAGCGGAAAAGCTCGAGCAATTGCGCGCGCTGTTCTATGGCATCCCGATCGCCGTTGCGCGTGCGTCGTGTACGGCGCCAGGCGGTGTCGACACGGCGGAAGATCTCGCTCGGGTAAGGGAGCTCGTCGGATGAGCAAGCGCTCACTCTTGTTCGTCTGCATGGGCAACATCTGTCGTTCGCCGACGGCGGAGGGCGTATTCCGCAAGCTTGCGGCGGACCGCGGCGTCGCGGACCAGTTTTTGGTCGATTCAGCCGGGACGCACGATTACCACGTCGGTGCGGCGCCGGATTCGCGCGCGATCGCGGCGGCCAAGCGACGCGGTGTGGACTTGTCAGCACTGTGCGCGCGCCAGGTCACGAAGGACGATTTCACGCGTTTCGATCTCGTCCTGGTGATGGACGACCACAATTACGAGCGACTTGCAGACGACTGCCCGCCGGCGCATCGCCGTAAAATTCGTTTGTTCATGGAATACGCGCCACACACTGGACGGCGCGCGGTGCCCGACCCGTATTACGGCGGAATCAATGCGTTCGAAGAGGTACTCGATCTCGTCGAACAGGCCGCGGAGGGCCTGCTCGACGAGTTGCTCAACGACTGACGCGCGTCAGTCGTTCGATTCGGGCTTTGGCGGGGACGATGGCGTCTCGTTCATCGGCAGCGACGCTTGTACGGGCTCGGGGCTCGGGGCCCGGTTGCCATCGGCGTCCTGCCCGCTATTGTCGCTGGCATTACCATTGCCGTCCGTGTTGGTGTTGCGCTCGCCACCCTGACCACCGCGCCGGCGCCGGCGTCCACCGCGCCGACCGCGCCGACCCCGGTTTGCACCTTCAGATGACGACGGCGTGCCCCCGTTACCGTTCGGGGCAGCGGGTGTCGCAGCCGGGGCGTTCTCTTGCACCTTGTCCTGAGGCTTTTCCGCCGATGCAGCAGCGACGGATGAGGCGTCGGCTTTCGGCTTCGCGGCTTTCGGTTCGCGCTTCGGCTTGCGCGGCTGATCGCGCTTGCTCCGGTCGTTCCGGTCGCCACGGTCATTGCGGTCGCGGCGGCCGCGGGGCTCGTTGCGCTTCGCGCTACCCGAAGACGATGCGCGCTTACGATCGCGTGATTCGACGGGTTTGTTCGTGGGCTCGGGTGCGGGTGCGAAGAAGAATCGCCACAGTCGAACGAACAAGCCGGGTTTGGTCGCACCGGCAATTGCTGCAACAGGATGTGCGCCGCGCGGAATCGACTGCACGGCCGGTGCCGCTTGGAGCGACTGTGCCGCCGCTTCGCCGGGCAGGGCGACCGGCTCGGGTGCGGACGCGAGTGCGTAGCTCGCAGCGCCACCCTGTAGGCGGATTTCTTCCTCGCGCTGGCGAACGATCTCAAAACGCGGCGTTTGGAAGTGCTCGTTCGGTAACACCATGATGGTGACGCCGTGGCGCGCTTCGAGCGTCGCGATGGCATCGCGTTTCTCGTTGACGAGGAAAGTCGCGACTTCGACGGGGACCTGAGCGATCACCCGGCCGGTCTTCTCCTTCATCGCATCTTCTTCGACGAGGCGCAGCACCGACAGGGCGAGTGACTCGACGCCACGGATCGTGCCCTGACCATCGCAGCGCGGGCACGTGATGTGGCTCGACTCGCCGAGCGATGGGCGCAGACGCTGCCGTGACATCTCGAGGAGTCCGAAGCGGGAGATGCGGCCGATCTGCACACGGGCGCGGTCATGTTCAAGCGCGTCGCGCAGTCGATCCTCAACGGCGCGCTGGTTTCGTGACGGCTCCATGTCAATGAAATCAATCACGATCAGCCCGCCGAGGTCGCGCAGTCGCAGTTGGCGTGCCACTTCGTCGGCGGCTTCAAGGTTCGTGTTCAGCGCGGTCTCTTCGATGTCCGCGCCGCGCGTCGCGCGCGCCGAGTTGATGTCGATCGAGACGAGCGCTTCCGTGTGGTCAATCACCAGCGCGCCGCCCGACGGCAGTCGAACTTCACGCGCGAAGGCTGATTCGATCTGGCTCTCGATTTGGTAGCGCGAGAACAGCGGAACGGGGTCCTCATACAGCTTGAGGCGGGGCAGTTGCTGCGGCATGACCTGCTCGACGAATTCACGCGCCTGCGCGAAAGTCGCGGGGTCGTCGACAAGCACTTCACCGATGTCGCCGCGGAGGCCGTCGCGAAGCGCCCGAATGATGGCGTTGCTCTCCTGATGGACGAGGAACGGCGCGCGACGGCCACCGGCCGCGTCATCAATCTCTTTCCAGAGGCGCACCAGCCAGTCGAGGTCCCACTGCAGTTCTTCGGTGCCGCGGCCAACGCCGGCGGTCCGGATGATGACACCCATCCCGTCCGGCATGTCGAGTTGCGCGAGGGCTTCGCGAAGTTCGGCCCGGTCCTCGCCATCAATTCGGCGGGAGACGCCGCCAGCGCGGGGGTTGTTCGGCATCAGGACCAAGAACCGGCCCGCGAGGCTGATGTAGGTCGTGAGCGCCGCACCTTTGTTGCCGCGTTCTTCTTTCTCGACCTGAATCAGGATTTCGGTGCCCTCCGCGACGAGGTCGCGGATGCTGCTCTTGCCGGATTCCTCGGCGCCGGACCGGAAGTAGCTGCGGGCAATTTCTTTCAGCGGGAGGAAGCCGTGGCGCTCGGACCCGTAATCGACGAACGCGGCTTCGAGGCTGGGTTCAACGCGCGTGATACGCGCTTTATAGATGTTGCCTTTCTTCTGTTCTCTGGCCCGGCTTTCGATGTCGAGGTCGTAAAGTTTCTGGCCGTCGACCATTGCCACGCGCAGCTCTTCGGCCTGCGTCGCATTTATCAGCATGCGTTTCATTTTTATGTACTCACTGGCGCTCAACCTGCCAGTTGCGAGTCACGACACGCCGGGGGATCGGATTGTCTGCGTTGCGCGCATCGCGCAGCCGCGGGAAGCCGGGCCGTGGGCGTTTATGGCGCGTCGTGACCATGCAACCGCATGGGAGCGCAAATCAATAGGGTGCCCGGTCGGGTAATATACAGGCA
>CAYODZ010000240.1:0-14274 GCA_964402835.1 uncultured Gammaproteobacteria bacterium
CAGATGCGGTCTCGGAAGTCATCATGGGTTGCGTGCTGCCGGCCGGTCTCGGCCAAGCGCCGGCCCGCCAAGCGGCCCTCGCGGCCGGACTTCCGGTCGGCGTCGGCTGCACGACGGTGAACAAGGTGTGCGGCTCCGGCATGAAGGCCGCGATGTTCGCGCACGACCTCTTGGTCGCAGGCAGCGCGGAAGTCGTGGTCGCGGGGGGCATGGAATCGATGACGAACGCGCCGTACCTCGTCCCACGCGGCCTGCGCATGGGTCCTGCGGAACTGCTCGACCATATGTTCTTCGACGGGCTCCAGAACCCCTACGACAAGCAGATGATGGGGATGTTTGGCGACCAATGCGCGGACAAGTACGGCTTCACGCGCGAGAAGCAGGATGCGTTCGCGATTGAATCCGTGACGCGCGCGAACCGCGCGATGGCGGACGGCGACTTTGCCGACGAAATCACGCCGGTCACCGTGAAGACGCGCAAGGGAGACATCGAAGTCGCGACCGATGAGGAACCGCCGCGTTGCAACATCGAAAAAATTCCGGCGTTGAAGGCCGCGTTCCGGCGTGACGGTGGGACCGTGACCGCAGCGAGCTCGTCGTCGATCTCCGACGGCGCTGCCGCGCTCGTGATGATGCGCGAGAGCGCTGCGAAGGCGCGTGGACTGACCGTGCTCGCGCGCGTCGTCGGTCACGCGGGCCATGCGCACGAGCCCGGCTGGTTCACGACCGCCCCGGTCAAAGCCATCGGCGCGCTGCACGACAAGCTCGGCTGGGACGCTGGCAGCGTCGATCTGTACGAAATCAACGAGGCGTTCGCGGTCGTCACCATGGCGGCAATCCATGAACTCGGCCTCGACCACGCGAAAGTGAACGTAAACGGCGGCGCGTGTGCGCTCGGCCACCCGATCGGCGCGTCCGGCGCACGTTTGATGGTGACGCTGTTACACGCACTCAAACGCCGCGGCCTGAAACGCGGTATCGCTTCGCTCTGTATCGGCGGCGGCGAGGCCACCGCCATCGGACTCGAAATCGCGTAAGCCACGGAGCCACCGATGCCAGTGATCCGCTCTGCAATCGACACCGGCGCGCCCGAATTCGCCGCGAACGCAGCGCACCTGCGCGGCCTCGTCAGCGACCTCAAAGAACAGCTCCGGATCACGGCGCTCGGTGGCAGCGAACGCGCGCGGCAAAAGCACCTCGACCGCGACAAGCTCCTGCCGCGCGACCGCGTCACCGCCCTGCTCGACCCCGGCAGTCCGTTCCTCGAAGTCGCCCCGCTCGCTGCGCACGGCCTCTACGGCGGCGACGCACCGGCTGCAGGCCTCGTCACGGGCATCGGCCTCGTGCAAGGCCGCGAAGTGATGGTCGTCGCCAACGACGCGACGGTGAAAGGCGGCACTTATTACCCGCTTACCGTCAAAAAGCATCTGCGCGCGCAGGAAATCGCGCTTGAGAACGCACTGCCTTGCATCTATCTCGTCGACTCCGGCGGCGCGTTCTTGCCGCTACAGGACGAGGTGTTCCCGGACCGCGAGCATTTTGGCCGCATCTTCTACAACCAAGCGCAGCTTTCGGCCGCCGGCATCCCGCAGATCGCCGTGGTGCTCGGCTCGTGCACCGCGGGTGGCGCGTACGTGCCCGCGATGTGCGACGAGGCCATCATCGTCAAAAACCAGGGCACGATATTCCTCGGCGGTCCGCCGCTCGTAAAAGCGGCGACCGGCGAAGTCGTCGATGCCGAAACGCTCGGCGGCGGCGACGTTCACAGCCGCACCTCAGGCGTCACCGACCATCTCGCCGACGACGACGCGCACGCGTTGGCGATCGCGCGCGACATCGTGCTTCACCTGAACCGCCCTCCCGCGATGTCGCTCGCGACGCAGCCAGCGACGCAGCCGCTCTACCCCGCCGAGGACCTGTACGGCATCGTGCCGCAGGACACGCGCTACCCGTACGAAGTACGCGAGGTCATCGCACGGCTCGTCGACGGTTCGGAGTTCCACGAGTTCAAGGCGTTGTACGGCAAGACGCTCGTCACCGGTTTCGCGCATCTGCACGGGTACCCGGTCGGTATCATCGCGAACAACGGCATTCTGTTCTCAGAGTCTGCGCAAAAAGGCGCGCACTTCATCGAGCTGTGTTGCCAGCGCGGCATCCCGCTCGTGTTCCTGCAGAACATCACCGGCTTCATGGTCGGCAGTAAATACGAGCATGGCGGTATCGCGAAAGACGGCGCGAAAATGGTCAATGCGGTCGCGACCGCGCAGGTCCCGAAATTCACCGTCATCATCGGCGGCTCGTTCGGCGCCGGGAATTACGCGATGTGCGGCCGCGCGTACGGCGGTCGGATGCTGTGGACCTGGCCAAACGCACGAATCTCCGTGATGGGTGGCGAGCAGGCCGCATCGGTACTGGCCTCCGTGCGTCGCGACGACGGCGACGAAGAGGCGTTCAAGGCGAAAATCCGCGAGCAGTACGAAACCCAAGGCCACCCGTATTACGCAAGCGCGCGCCTGTGGGACGATGGCGTCATCGACCCCGCCGACACGCGCCGCGTGCTCGGCATGGCCATCGCGACCGCGACCAACCGCCCATGGCAAAAAGGGATGAACCACGGTGTCTTCCGGTTTTAACATCACAACCAGCGACGGCGTCGCGACAATCACCCTCGATCGGCCCGACGTCCACAACGCGTTCGACGACGCGCTGATCGCGTCGCTCACCGAAGCGCTGCGTCGCATCGACGCCGATGACGCGACCCGGGTCGTCGTACTGACGGGCGCCGGCAAATCATTCTCCAGCGGCGCGGACTTGGGTTGGATGCGACGCATGGCGGGCTACGACGCCGTTACGAATCGCGCCGACGCGCTGAAGCTCGCCGAATTGATGCGCGCGCTCGACACGCTGTCCAAACCGACCATCGCGCGCGTCAACGGCGCCGCGTTCGGCGGTGCGGTCGGTTTGATCGCTTGCTGCGACATCGCCGTCTCGCTCGACCTCGCGAAATATTCGCTGTCCGAAGTGCGCCTCGGCCTTGTACCCGCGGTGATTGCGCCCTATGTGGTGCGCGCAATCGGCGCACGCGAAGCCCGCCGCTGGTTCCTGACCGCAGACGCGTTCGATGCACAGACCGCACAGCGCATCGGGCTCGTCCACGAAGTCGTGAACGTTGCGGGTCTCGACCACGCGGTCACGCGTCAGATCGACTCGTTGCGACGCGGCGGCCCGGCTGCACTCGCCGCGGCGAAGCGCCTGGTCGCGCGCCTGTCACCCCCCATTGATGAAGCGCTGATGCTCGAAACCGCGGAGCTAATCGCCGCGCTACGCGTCTCGCCTGAGGGCCAGGAGGGGCTGTCAGCGTTCCTAGAAAAGCGTGACCCGCGCTATGTTCAATAAGGTTTTGATCGCCAATCGCGGCGAAATCGCCTGCCGCGTCATCGCGACCTGCCAACGGCTCGGGGTTCCGACGGTCGCGGTCTACTCGAACCCCGATCGCAATGCGCGTCATCGACATGCCGCCGACGAAGCGGTCGCGCTTGGCGGCGCGCTTGCCGCAGAGTCGTACCTCGACGCCGATAAGATCATCGCTGCCGCACGCGCGTCCGGCGCCGACGCGATTCATCCCGGCTACGGCTTCTTGTCCGAGAACGCCGCGTTCGCGCGCCGCTGCGAGGCCGAAGACATTGCGTTCATCGGTCCGTCAGCCGACACCATTGACGCGATGGGGTCGAAGATCGAATCCAAGCGCGTAATGGAAAAAGCCGGAGTGCCGTGCGTGCCCGGCTACCACGGCACCTCGCAGGTGGACGCCGTGCTCGCGGACGAAGCGCAGCGCGTCGGCTTTCCGCTACTCATCAAAGCAAGCGCGGGCGGCGGCGGGCGTGGCATGCGCATCGTGCGAGACGCCGCGGGGTTCTCCGATGCACTCGCCGGTGCGCGTCGCGAAGCGCTGGCCGCCTTCGGCGACGATGCCGTGTTGCTGGAGCGTTTCATTGAGCGACCCCGCCATATTGAGTTCCAGGTCTTTGGCGACGCGCACGGCAACGTCGTCCATCTTTTCGAGCGCGAGTGCTCGCTGCAGCGCCGATACCAGAAAATTGTCGAAGAATCGCCGTCCCCGTTCCTCGATGACACATTGCGCACACGCATGGGCGACGCGGCCGTTGCAGCAGCGCGCGCCGTGGGTTACCGGAACGCCGGGACCGTCGAGTTCATCGTTTCGCCGGACGGTGAGTTCTTTTTCATGGAGATGAATACGCGGCTGCAGGTCGAACATCCGGTTACCGAGCTGGTCACCGGCCTCGACCTCGTCGAATGGCAACTCCGCGTCGCGGCCGGCGAGCCGCTGCCGCGCGCGCAGGATGAAATCGCACAATGCGGACACGCGTTCGAGGTCCGCATTTACGCCGAAAACACCGAGCGGGACTTCATTCCGGCGACCGGCCGTATCACCCGCATCGAGTTCCCGGACGACGAGCACGTGCGCATCGATACCGGTGTGTCATCGGGAGACGAGATCAGTTCGTACTATGACCCCATGATCGCGAAACTGTGCGTGAGCGCGCCCAACCGAAAGAAAGCCGTGCAACGGCTGCGCGACGCGCTCGACGGGACGGCGGTCTTCGGGATCGTCACGAATTTACCGCTGTTACGCGCGATTACGCGTCAATCCGCATTCGTTGACGGCGCCGTTGACACCGGCTGGGTCGAGCGGGAAATGGACGTGTTACGCGTCGGCGAACCCCCGACGGCCGTGCTAGCAGCCGCCGCGACGGTGATTGACGCGGGCTGGCGGCATACCGCGGCGGCCGCCCGACCGAACGATCCGGGCTCGCCTTGGCTGGCGACGGAAACAATCGAAATGGCGTTTTCGCCGCGCGGACAATCAGAACCCATTTGGGTCGGCCGCCCCGCTCCGGTCGCTGCGACCGTGCTGTCGGATGGCTGCGAGGTGCAGGTCGCCCGTGATGGCGGATGCTGGGAGTTTGAATATCGTCCTCCGTTCGCGCCGACTGCGAAGGTCGGCGACGACGAAGCGCACCCGGGTGCGCCGATGCCTGGGCGTGTGGTCTCGGTCCAGTGCGAGCCGGGTCAACGCGTCTCCCCGGGCCAAGCGCTTCTGGTGCTCGAAGCGATGAAGATGGAATACACCCTGCAGGCGCGCACGCACGGAGTCGTCGCACGCGTGCACTACAAGGTGGGCGATATGGTCGACGCCGAAGTGCCGCTCGTGGACATCACACCCGATGATTGACGAATACTTCCGAATCGTCGAGGTCGGCGCGCGCGACGGCCTTCAGAACGAGCAACAGGTTGTCCCGACTGCGACGAAACTCGAGCTGATCGCACGCCTAGGCGCGAGCGGTCTGAAGACCATCGAGGCAACGAGTTTCGTCAGCGCGAAGTGGGTGCCGCAGCTCGCCGATGCGGACGAGTTGTACCGCGTGCTAGAGCGCCTGCCGGATGTTCGTTACCCGGTGCTCGTACCTAACGAGAAAGGCATGCAGCGCGCACTCGAGGCAGGTGTCCAGGAAATTGCTGTTTTCACCGCCGCGTCGGAGGCGTTCAACCAGAAGAACATCAATTGCTCGATCGCGGAATCGCTCGCGCGCTTCGAACCGGTGATGGCGCTCGCGCGCGAACATAAAGTCGCGGTCCGTGGATACGTATCGTGTGTGCTTGGCTGTCCGTACGAAGGCGAGATTTCGGTCGATGCAGTCGCTCACGTCGCGCGCGCGTTGCACGACCTGGGCTGCTACGAAGTCTCGCTCGGCGACACGATTGGCGTCGGCACGCCGCTGAAGGCTCGCCGTATGGTCGAGCGCGTCGCCGAGGAAGTGCCCGTCGACCGGCTCGCGGCCCACTTCCACGACACCTACGGTCAAGCGCTCGCCAATCTTCTCGCTTGCATCGAGGTTGGTGTGCGCACCGCGGATGCATCCGTCGCGGGGCTCGGCGGGTGCCCGTATGCACAAGGCGCGAGCGGTAACGTCGCGACCGAAGACGTTGCATACCTTCTCCAGGGGCTCGGCTTTAACACCGGCATCGACCTCGTCGCACTTGTCGATGCTGGCCGGTTCATCACGGGCGTGCTCGGACGCGAGCCCGCCAGCAAACTCGGCAAGCTCTCGGCGGACGCAATCCGCCGCTGGAGTGAGCACAAGCTGTAGGAGCGACGCCTTTGCGCCGCGAATAAGAAACGAGGACACACAATGAAATTTGATAACTCAGTCAAAGCCATCATCTCCGGCGGCGTCTCGGGCCTCGGTCTCGCCGTCGCCGAGCGGGTCATCGCCGCGGGCGGACGCGCCGCGTTACTCGACGTGAATGCCGAGGCAGGCGCCGCCGCGCTCAAAAAACTTGGGGACCACGCCCAATTCATCCGCACGGATGTCTCGAATGAATCCCAGGTCAATGACGCGGTCGCACAGGCCGTTGACGCGTTCGGCGGCATCAACCTCGCGGTGAACTGCGCGGGTGTGCTCGGCGCCGGTCGCGTGCTCGGCAAGCAAGGCCCGATGGCGACCGATGCGTTCGCAAAAGTCATCCACATCAATCTCATCGGCACGTTCAACTTGTCGAAAGCCGCTGCGCAGGCGATGGAGGCCAACGCAACCGACGACGACGGGCAGCGCGGTCTCATCATCAATACCGCTTCGGTCGCCGCGTTCGAGGGCCAGATCGGCCAGGCCGCGTACTCCGCGTCGAAAGGCGGCGTGGTCGGTATGACGCTGCCGATGGCGCGCGAGTTCGCGCGCATCGGCGTGCGCGTCGTCGCAATCGCGCCCGGCATTTTCTGGACGCCAATGATGGAGGGCATGCCACCCGAGGTGCAGGCGTCACTCGGCAAGCAGGTGCCGTTCCCGTCGCGCCTCGGCCGGCCCGACGAGTACGCGGCGCTCGTCGCATCGATCTGGGAAAACAGCATGATCAACGGCACGACCATCCGCCTCGACGGCGCGATTCGCATGCAGCCGAAGTGACCGACCGCGATGTGATGGAGTACGACGTGGTCGTCGTGGGCGCGGGCCCCGCCGGCCTCGCGTGCGCGATCCGCTTGAAGCAGCAAAAGCCGGACGTCTCGGTCTGCGTACTCGAAAAAGGCGCCGAAGTCGGCGCGCACATCCTGTCCGGTTGCGTGATGGAACCGGCTGCGCTCGATTCACTGCTGCCGGAATGGCGGGACTCGCCGCCGTCGATTTGCGTGCCGGTCGCTGGCGACGAATTCTCGCTCCTGACAGAGAAACGCCGCTTCCGCCTCCCGACCCCACCGCAGCAGCGCAATCACGGCAACTTCATCCTCTCGCTCGGCGGCCTGTGCCGTTGGCTCGCGATGCAGGCCGAAGCGCTCGGCGTTGAGATTTTTCCGGGCTTCGCGGCCGCGGCACCCATCGTCGAAGCGGGCCGCGTTCGGGGCGTGCGTGTCGGTGACATGGGCCGCGAACGCGACGGCTCGGAGGGACCCAACTTCGCGCTGGGCGTCGACATCCTCGCGGGCGTGACCGTCGTCGCTGAGGGCTGTCGCGGCTCGCTCGCGAAGCGATTGATTGCGGAGTTTGGCCTCGACACCGACCGCCAGCCACAAACCTACGGCATCGGCTTCAAAGAACTCTGGCAGTTACCCCCCGGGCGCGTCCAAACGGGGCTCGTGCAACACACCATCGGCTGGCCGCTCGACAACTCAACCTACGGCGGCTCGTTCGTGTATCACCTCGACGACGACCGCGCGTATGTCGGCTTCGTGGTGGGCCTCGACTACACGCACCCCGATTTCAAACCGTTCGACGTGTTCCAGGCGTTCAAACACCACCCGTCAGTGCATTCATTGCTCGAGGGCGGCGAAGTTCTGTCGGCCGGCGCGCGCAGCCTCGTCGAGGGCGGCATCCAATCGCTACCGCGCATGGACATGCCGGGCGCTATGCTCGTCGGCGACGCGGCCGGGACGCTGAACGTGCCCAAAATCAAGGGCGTACACATGGCAATCCGCGCCGGCGTGCTCGCCGCGGAACATTACGCGACCGCTGAGCGCGCCGACGGCTTCGACGCGGCGTGGCGCGCGTCGTCGTCCGCGCGCGAATTGCAGCGCGTGCGCAACATCCGCCCGGGGTTCCGCTGGGGTTTGTGGTCGGGGCTCGCAAACGCTGCCCTCGAGACGGTCACCTTCGGCAAGTTGCCGTGGACGCTCGGCAACCACGACGACTGGACCGTGATGCAGAAGCAGGACCGCGTCGATGCATTGCCAGAGGGACCCTCGCGCGACTTGCCGCCGCGCGACCGGCTCGCCTCGGTGTTCTTCGCGGCGACGGCGCACGATGAGAATCAGCCGGTGCACCTGAAGGTCGCGGACACGAACATCTGCGTGGATCGCTGCACGGTCGAGTACGGGAACCCGTGTACGCGGTTCTGCCCGGCCGGCGTGTACGAGATGGTGGATGACGGCGACGGGCTGCGCCTGCAGATCAATGCGGCGAATTGTGTGCATTGCAAGGCGTGCGACATTAAGGACCCTTACGCGATCATCACCTGGACGACGCCCGAGGGCGGCTCCGGTCCGAACTACCAGAACCTCTAACGCAGCGGTTCGCAGGCGGCGGCCTGCTGCGCGGCCGGACCGAGAACGCGCCGCTGCCGCTTCCCTCGACTATCGACCGGCGACTTAATTACCGGTTCTGCCGCCCAACTTCGTGCGGCGCCTTCGCCTTCACGGCTTACCGTCCTCCGTCTCGGTCGCTCCCGGCGCGTTGTCCGTCCGCTCCGCTGGCCGGCTGAGGCCTTGCTGCCAAGGTGGGCTGTGTCGTGTGGGAGCGACGCTCTCGGCGTCGCGATAGTTGAGTAGCCGTTGGTTGTTATAATCGCCGCATGAAAATCCTGGTAACCATCAAGCGCGTGGTCGATTTCAACGTCCGCGTCCAGCTCAAACGTGACCAATCCGGCGTCGTCACCGATGGCGTCAAGATGGGCATCAACCCCTTCGACGAGATTGCGCTCGAAGAGGCGCTCCAGATCCGTGAGCGCGGCGAAGCGGACGAAGTCGTCGTCGTGTCACTCGGCGGCGCCGAGGTCCAACAGCAGTTGCGCACCGCGCTCGCAATGGGTGCCGACCGCGCGTTGCTGGTCGAGACTGCTGACGCGTTGCAGCCGCTCGAAGTCGCGCACGCGCTCAAAGCCATCGTCGAGCGCGAAACGCCGGGGCTCGTGCTGATGGGTAAGCAGGCAATCGACGATGACGCGGCACAGACCGGTCCGATGCTCGCGGCGCTGCTCGATTGGCCGCAAGCGACGTTTGCGTCGAAACTCACACTCGACGACAAAATCGCGACGGTCGTACGCGAGGTTGATGGCGGACTCGAGACGCTCGAAGTCGATTTGCCCGCCGTCGTGACGAGCGACTTACGCCTGAACCAGCCGCGGTTCGTGAAAATGCCGGACATCATGAAAGCCCGCAGTAAGCCGCTCGAAACCATCGCACACACCGACCTGGGGGTCGCAGAGCAACCACGCCTCGAGACCATTACACACGAGTCGCCACCGAAGCGCGGCGGTGGCCGTCGCGTCGCGGACGTTGCCGAGCTCGTGGGTGAACTCCGCAAGCGGGGCGCGTTATGAGCCGCACACTGATCGTCGCGGAACACGACAACGACACCCTGAACGTGTCGACCGCACGCGCGGTCGCTTGTGCCACTGCGCTCGGCTTTGACATCGACATCGCCGTCTTCGCCAAAAACGGCGCGGCGGTCGCAAAAGCCGCCGCGGCGCTCGTCGGCGTCACACGCGTGCTCAGCGTGGACGCACCGCAAAACGCGGATGCACCGGCCGCGGTGCTCGCACCACAAATCGTCGCGCTCGCGAAGGACTACAGCCATATCCTCGCGCCCGCGACGACGTTCGGCCGCGATCTGATGCCGCGCGTCGCGGCATTGATTGGCATGCCGCAGGTCACCGACGTCATGGAAGTCGTGGATGCACGCACGTTCAAACGACCGGTCTACGCAGGCAACGTCATCGCGACCGTGCGCGTGCCCGATGACGGTCCGGTCGTCGCGACCGTACGGGGTGCGTCGTGGCCGGCCGTCGAATCTGGCGGCTCGGCAGACGTGGAGTCCGCTTCTTTGGAAGCCCCCTTGCCGACCCATACGCGGTTCAAGGGCCTTGCAGGCGCGGGTGGCGATAAGGTCGATCTCCAGTCAGCGACCCGCGTCGTCGCGGGCGGCCGCGGCGTCGGCAGCAAAGAAAACTTTGAACTCATCGCAAAGTTCGCAGACCGCATCGGTGCTGCCGTCGGCGCATCGCGTGCCGCAGTCGATGCGGGCTACGTGCCGAACGATTGCCAAGTCGGCCAGACCGGCAAAATCATCGCGCCGGACCTCTATATCGCGGTCGGCATCAGCGGCGCGATTCAGCACCTGACCGGAATCAAGGACGCGCGCACCATCGTCGCCATCAATAAAGATCCCGACGCACCGATTTTTGAGGTCGCGGACCTTGGACTCGTCGGCGACCTGTTCAAGATCATCCCGGAGCTCGAGCAAGCGCTCGAAGAATCGGCACGATGAGCAAGTTGCTTTGGCAGCCGAGCCCCGCCCGTGCCGCCGCCAGCAACCTGCAACGGTTCCTCGACTTCGTACGCGCCGAGTACGCACCCGAGATTCAGAACTGGCATGGACTGCACCGATGGTCGATCCGTTACCCCGACCGATTCTGGCCGGTGGTCTGGGCGTTCTGTGGTGTGCAGGCGTCGGCCACTTGGACCACGGTGCTCGAGAATCCGACCGCCATGCCTGGGGCGCAGTGGTTCCCGGGTGCCCGACTCAATTTCGCCGAAAACCTCCTTCGGTACTGCGACTCCCATCCGGCACTGATTTTCCGCGGTGAGAATGGTAGCCGCGAAGAACTCTCCTACGCCGACCTCTATGTGGAGGTCGCACGCATCGCCGCGAGCCTGCGCGCGCTCGGTGTGCAGCCGGGTGATCGCGTCGCTGGCTTCCTACCGAATCGTCCAGAAGCGATCATCGCGATGCTGGCAACCGCCAGCATCGGCGCCGTGTGGACTTCGTGTTCACCGGACTTTGGCGTCACCGGCGTCCTCGACCGCTTCGGTCAGACCCGGCCGCGCGTGCTGTTCGCGTGCGACGGATATTTCTACAACGGTAAGAAAATCGACTCCCTGCCCCGCGTACGCGAAATCGTCGCGCAACTCGATTCGGTCGAGCGCGTCGTTATCGTGCCCTATGCGGACCCGCTGCCGTCGCTCGATGGTCTTCGGGACGCCACGACGTGGCAGGCGTTCGGCACGCCGGCGATCAACATTCAGTTCGAGCAACTGCCGTTCGACCATCCGCTGTACGTGATGTACTCATCGGGCACGACCGGTGTCCCGAAATGCATCGTGCATGGCGCTGGCGGCACGCTGCTGCAGCATCTAAAAGAGCTCGTGCTTCACACCGACCTCAAGCGTGAGGATCGGTTTTTCTACTTCACCACGTGCGGGTGGATGATGTGGAACTGGCTTGCGTCGGGGCTCGCGGCCGGTGCGACCCTCGTGTTGTACGACGGCTCGCCGACCCATCCGTCGGCCTACGCGTTATGGAAGCTCGCTGCCGAGGAACGCGTGACGGTATTCGGCACGAGCGCTAAATACTTGAGCGCCGTCGAGAAGACCGGCGCATACCCCGGCGACGTGCACGACCTCCAACACATCCGAACAATACTATCGACGGGTTCGCCGTTGGCGCCCGAGACCTTTGACTGGGTGTACCGCAAGGTCAAGGCAGACGTTCAACTGTCGTCAATCTCTGGCGGTACCGACATCCTCTCGTGCTTCGCACTCGGTAACCCGCTGCTCCCCGTGTTCCGTGGCGAACTGCAAAGCGCAGGACTCGGCATGGCAGTGCAGGTCTTCAATGATCGCGGCCGCCCTGTGGTCGGCGAAAAAGGCGAGCTCGTCTGCACAAAGCCGTTCCCATCGATGCCGATCGGGTTCTGGAACGACGCGGACGGCAGCAAGTACCACGCTGCGTATTTCGAACGATTCCCGGGGATCTGGTGCCACGGTGACTACGCGGAAATGACGCCCCGCGACACGCTCGTCATCCACGGCCGCTCGGACGCGGTACTCAACCCAGGTGGTGTTCGCATCGGCACGGCTGAGATCTATCGCCAGGTCGAAACGCTGCCCGAGGTGCTCGAGTCGATTGCGGTTGGCCAACGCTGGGGGGACGATGAACGCGTTGTGCTGTTCGTACGGCTTCGGGGCAGCGCGACGCTCGACGATGGGCTTCGACAGCGTATCTGCGGCGTCATCCGAGAGAACACCACGCCGCGACACGTGCCCGCCAAAATCATCGCGGTCGCCGACATCCCACGCACAATCAGCGGCAAGATTGTCGAACTCGCCGTGCGCAACACCATCCACGGCGACCCAGTCCGCAACACCGATGCGCTGGCGAATCCACAAGCGCTCGACCACTTCCGCAATCTACCCGAGCTCAGTGCCGATTGAGCGTCCTCGACGTCTACCAACACGCGCTCACGGCCGGTACGCACGAAGCGGATCCGTCTCAGGCTGCCGCCGCCCATGCGCTGGCGGACCTCGAAGCGCAACTCGTTTCCGCCGAGGCGAAGGGGCAACGGCTGGCCGCGACGATTCGTTCTGCGATTGGATTGACGCCACACCGACCACGCGTCGAAGGCCTCTACCTCTGGGGCGGCGTCGGTCGCGGCAAGACATGGCTGATGGATCTCTTTTTCGCCAATTTGCCCATCGCTGAAAAGCGGCGCGTCCATTTCCACCGTTTCTTGCGCGAAATTCACCGGGCCCTGAAGCGCCTCGGTGAACGGCGCGATCCACTCCAGAAAGTCGCCGCCGACATCGCACAGGACACGCGTGTGCTGTGCTTTGACGAGCTGTTTGTCTCCGACATTGGCGACGCGATGATTCTCGGCACATTGTTCGAGGCGCTGTTCGCGCGCGGCGTCACCGTGGTCGCGACGTCGAACCTCCCGCCTTCCGAGCTCTATCGAGACGGCCTTCAGCGCGCGCGCTTCCTGCCGGCTATCGCCGCCATCGAGCGGCACATGCGTGTATTTGAGTTGAGCGCCGGTACGGACTTTCGCCTGCGTGCACTCGAGCAGGCCGCGCTCTATCGGTTCCCGGCCGGCGAGACCGCGGATGCGAGTCTCGCTGAGGACTTTCAACGGATTGCGGGCAGCGACGGTGACGCGGACTGCGTGCTCGACGTTGAGGGCCGGACGATTCGGGCACGCCGCTGCGCCGACGGGGTCGTGTGGTGCACGTTCGACGCCTTGTGCACCGGCCCACGAGGACCGTCGGACTACATCGAAATTGCCCACGATTTCCACACCGTGCTCGTCTCGGACGTGCCGCGCATGGGCGAGGCCCTGGAGAACGAGGCGCGCCGCTTCGTCACGATGGTGGATGAGTTTTACGACCGGCGCGTGAAGCTGATTCTCAGCGCGGCGGTGCCGCTGCTCGATCTCTACACCGGGGATCGGCTCCGCTTCGAGTTCCAACGCACGACGAGCCGGTTACAGGAAATGCAGACGCACGCGTATCTCGGCGAAGCGCACCTCGGCTAGTTACTGGACGCCACGTAGCCTTGTGGAGTGCGCGACCCGCTGGACCGCGAGAATAAACGCGGCTTCGCGCAGCGTGCACGCGTGCTGTAACGAAACTTCGCGCACAACGCTGAACGCCTTTCGCATCAGCTCGTCGAGCCTGCGCCGCGTCTCGTCGAGACCCCAATGCATGTACTGCATGTTCTGCACCCATTCGTAGTACGAACATGCGACGCCGCCGGCGTTCGCGAGAATGTCCGGGATCACGAGCACGCCCCGGTCGCAGAGCACGCGGTCACCGTCCGGTGTCGTCGGCATGTTCGCGCCCTCCACGATCAGACCCGCGCGCACCGCGTTCGCGTTATCCGCCGTGATCACTTCGCCAATCGCTGCGGGAATCAAGACGTCGCACTCGAGCGTGAGTAGCTCTGCATTCGAAATCGTCGAACTCCCTGAGAAATCTGCGAGCGCCCCGCCCTCGGCGACGTGCAGGCGTAGCGCCGTGATGTCGAAGCCGTGCTCGTTGAGAATGCCGCCGTAGGCGTCCGAGATTGCGATTACGCGAGCGCCGGCATCGTGCATGAACTGCGCGGCGTGCATGCCGACGTTGCCAAAGCCCTGTACGGCGACGGTAGCACCCTGAATGGACTTGTTTTGTAACTTCAGCCCCTCGTCCGCGGTGACCCACACGCCACGGCC
>CAYODZ010000241.1:0-2689 GCA_964402835.1 uncultured Gammaproteobacteria bacterium
GAACACCACCACCGGGGGCCGCGCGGTCTTCGCCGCGGCCAGGGCCTGGAACCCGTCCCGCTCGGGCATCTGGATGTCGAGAAACACGATGTCCGGCTCCTGCTCCTCCATGGCGTCGGCGGCGATCCGGCCGTTGGCGGCTTTACCCACGATAACCACGCCCTCGCGCTTTTCCAATAGCCGCCGGATCCGGCGGCGGGCGAGCGGCTTGTCGTCCAACCAACGGGACCTTTATCGGCCCATGCCTAGAGAGATCTTTGCTTGACAGAAATCGGCATCATCGGTATCATACGATAATGGGTCATTGGCGCCCCGGATTGCTGGTCCTTTTGTTGGTATCCTGCACCCCTTCCAACCACGCTACGCCATCCGAGCCTCCGCCGCCATCGCCAGTCACAAAGATTCCCCCTAAGCTTGAAGTCTCAGTAGATCTCATCCAGTGGACTGGACACCGCTTCGATTCAGCGATTGGAGTAGGTGTTCGTTCGTTCACAATAGGGAACAACACATTCTTTTCCGGCAGCTCAGAAGGAAAAGATCCTGAAGAGCTGAATTGGCAGGCAAGTCTAGTGGGGGACTGGGGACAGTGGCCAATAGTAGTCGTAGCAGGAGGGAAGAGTGCTGCGGTGGTCGACAGAACAATGTTTGGCGGCCGTTTGGGCTTCAAAGAAAATGCCTTGATTCAGTTGACCGCGACCGGCGAGTGTCTCCCACCCGGAGACAACCAAATTATTCTTCGGATCACCTCCGACGGGGGAAACAAGGATATTCCTATCAGATATCCTCTCTCTGGCGAAGTTTTTAGCGGCGTCCCATTTTTACAGCCTAGATGTTTTAAACGCCTCCCTCTTAATGATGAATGGAAATTCACATTCACAATTGTGAATCGGGGTACTGTTCGCTCTGAAGATGCGCGTGTGACTATCGATATAGCAGAAGTATTGTTCGAGGAGGAAATTCCCCCTATCGAGCCCTTGGGATGGTTTGACGTTTCTACTACCATCCCAATACCCACGAGGCCACCAGGTACCTATCTTGTTGAAGTGAAGGTAATTTATGAGGTAAATGGAACGACGCAGGAGAATAGCGATTTCTTGTTTGTCACGTTTAACTAGTGCCTTAGGGCTATAGATCAAAGGTTTTCAGATGGCCGCGACCGGAGCGGCGGGCACGTTAGCGCACGTGGCGGGCGAGCGACCGCCCGGCCACGGCCACGGCGAGCGCGAACCCCATGGGGATGACGAGAGCGCGAAGCCGGCGAAGATCCCGCCCAACAGGGGGCCGGGGGAGTCGCCCTCGTTTCCAAGGCGCCCGTCATCATGGCGATCCCAACCACCAGGTGGATCACGGGGAAGAGCGCGACCAGTGCGATCACCCGGCCACCACGTCACGACGGCATCGGTGAGGAGCGGCGGGCGGGGTGGGGCCACGCGGAAGGACGCCGCCGCGGAGGTGGGCTTAAACGGGCGGTCGGTGAAGACGGAGCGTTGACCTCGCGTGAATCATAGAATATGATTTTATCATGAGGGACGCTCCCACCATCACCGTTACCGATTTCGTCCGGAACTTCTCACGCTTCATTCACCGCGTGGCCGTCGGAAGAGAGAGGTTCGTTCTGCTGAAGGGTGGTGAGCCCGTCGCCGAGATCTCGCCTCCCCCTCCGACCGGTCGCCGGCTCGGGGAGCTCGCGCAGGTCCTGGCCGACCTGCCGCATCTAGCTCCCGAGGACGCTGAGGCGTTCGGGAACGATCTCGAAGTCGCCAGGAAAGAGCTCGACAGCGCCCGGATCGAGGACCGCTGGCGATCCTGATCGACGCCTCGATCCTGATCGAGGCGGAGCGTGGACGACTGGACCTCGATCCCTGGATCGATCATGATTCGCCGGACGAAGGGTTTCACCTCTCGGTGGTGACCGCGAGCGAGCTCCTGCACGGCATCCACCGGGCGTCGGACCCGGGAGTCCGGGCACGTCGGGAGGCTTTCGTGGAAGCGGTCATCGAGCGCTTCCCGATCCTGCCAATCGATTTAGGGGTCGCCCGGTCCCACGCTCGTCTCTGGGCCGACCTTACGGCCGCGGGAACGTTGATCGGCAGCCATGATCTATGGCTCGCCGCCTCGTGCATCAACCACGACCTCACGATGGTGACGGCGAACCGACGGGAGTTCGAGCGCGTCCCCGGCCTGGTCGTGGAGGTCTGGACGTGAGCAGCCCCGCCACCATATGAGCCTCCTCCGCCAAGCGTGAACTGGCGTTCCCCTGCGGGGCATCGGCCCCAAGGGCCCAGATATCCCACACTTTACCCCCACTGCGGCAGTCGTACGCCCCATCGGGAGACCCGACGAGCGCGAAGTCGGACCCGTGGGTTAACCGCTCGGTCTCCGCCTTCGAGGGGGCAAACCACAGCTCCCTGCTTCCCCCTTGTGACGCGAGAAGAAGATCCGCCGCCCGTCGGGCGAGAAAACGGTTCCGGCCGTGGCACCCGCAGCCCTACGCTCAACCCGGTGCAACAGGGGCTCCAATGGCCCCACCTCGGACCTGCTACAGGCTCCGCCCCAGTCTCTGCTCCAGCTCCTTCCGCCGCCCCCTGCTCAGTCTCAGCTCCGTCCCATCCTCCAGCACCACCGCGTACGCCCCGTGGAACCAGGGCTGGAGCTCCACCACCCGGTCCAGGTTGACGATGGTGCTGCG
>CAYODZ010000242.1:0-17408 GCA_964402835.1 uncultured Gammaproteobacteria bacterium
GGCTGCTCGTTGGGCAGCTCGACGGGGCCGGTGCAGGCGTCCACGTCCTCGGGCCGGACCAGGCCCAGGTCGGCCAGGAAGTGGAGCTTGGTGTAGATGGCGGCGAACTCGGACGGCACGCCGTCGCCGCCGTGGGCCCGCATCCGCTGGCAGGCGTAGTCCTCCGTCTGCCGGCGGCCCTCCGGGATGCCGGCCCGCCGGTAGGCGTCCCCCAGGTAGGTCCAGGTCACGGTCTCGGCGATGTCCTCGGCGTAGAAGGTGCTGCCGTAGCGGGACATGAAGCCGGCCTTCGCGGTCTCGCTGGCGGAGCGTTCGCGGGCGGCCAGCCGGGCCTCGCCGTCCGGCGAGTACGGGGCGGCCCAGTTCAGCCCGATGAACGAGTGGTGGACCCGCTGCCACTCCTCGATCAGGCTCTTCTCGAGCCGCACCCGCTCGACCGTTCGCGACGCCAGGTCCCGCGACGGCGGCGTCCAGTCGCCGGTGAACTCGGCCGGCCGCGACCCGCTCGCGTTCAGGAGCGCCTCCGCCGCGTGCGCCGTCTCGTGGATCAGCGTGTGCATCATCCGGAGGCGCTGCTCCTCGCTCCCGGCCAGCTCGTCCTCAGTGTACCCCGCCGCCACGTTGATCAGCATCATGTCCCCGGTGCTGAGCTGCTTGACCACCCCGCCGGTCCCCGGATCCTCCGGCAGATCGCCCACCGCGATCCGCGCGATCCCGTGGCACATGAGCGGCGTCATCAGGCCGAGCGCGCCGTGGATCACCGCCCGCTGCGTGGGACCGGGCACGACCAGCTCGACCTCGGCCTCGTTGGAGACGCCGCGGGCCAGCTCCCGGTCGGCCTCGCCTTCGAGGATGATGACGTGGGAGCAGTGCGCGGGAAGGGGCGGGCCGTTGTCGGCGGGCTGGGCCGCGAAGGCGGAGGGGACGAGGGTCATGGCCAGGGGCGGGTGGGCCGCGGCCGCGTTGTCGCCGCGGGGCGCGGGAGTCCGGGCCACGATGTCCCCCGACTCGTCCATCACGGCCAGCTCTTCGATCTCCCCGCTCGCGCGCACGTAGGCGAAGGCGCTCACCTCACGGCCGCTCAGGTCGACCTCGGTCGGCGGGGACCAGCCGTCGGCGGACTCCGCCCGGAGGACCTGGGGGAAGGCGAACACCTGGCCGTCGACGGGCTCGCCGGGGGCGTCCAGGCCGACTAGCATATGGGATCCGGCGAAGCGGCCGAGGGGGACGCCTTCGCCTTCGGGCACGGCGATGGGGTCGACGCGGCCGAACTGGATCTCGCCGGAGGGGGTGCGGATCAGCTCTACCCGGAGGATCGGCTCTTCGGGGCCGGGGGACGGGCGGGAGTCGGTGCAGCCGGGGATCTGGGCGCAGGCCTGGTCGAAGGCGGTGGTGTCGAGGTTGGAGCCGCAGGTGGAGGTTAGGAGGGGCGCCATAGGGAGGAAGATTGGCGCCCACCAGCGGAAACTTGTCCTGAAGATGCTATCCCCCCCGCAAAGAGCTTTTCTCAGTCGAACAGGGTCGGCGTTCCCAGCCGATCACCACGACAGGCCTAGGGATCGCCACGCCATCTCTTGCCTTAACCATCGGAGCTGGAAGAGGGAACGGAAGAGACCGGATGATTATTCCTCCACGGGCGCCGAATCAGCTTCTTCTGGTGGAAGCGCGAGATCCCTTATCCGCGGACCGAAGACTTCCTTTAACTCCTCTAGACGTTCCAACAGCCACTGATGGAGCTCTGGCCAGGTTGTGGCGTCTCGCAGATTGGCTGGGCGACGTACGTAAACTCGACAGGCGTTGGCATTCGGTGGATCATGCCATGTCAGTGGATACCCCAACTCAGACTCGATGGTGCTCGCTTCAGAAGTGAGAAGCCCGAAGTACTTCTTTGCGTCGTTGACGGTGACTGAAACCTCCGCCCGGACCTCATTCGAGTCATAACTCTCCGTTTCCGAATCCCAGAGAGATGCTATCGCGGTCAAGCCGAAACCGGACCGCCCGATAGCAAGATTCATCCAGTGCTGAGGCAGCGGCCGCGTGGGCGTGACCTTAGTGCCGCGCTCCTTGGCAAAATCGTGGAACGCCATCCAGAACTCCAACTGGAGTTGTTTTGCCTCGGTGAGCTCGACCGAAGCGCTGGCCGGGATCACCGCTTTACTCCAGTCATTCGGCTTCGAGACTACGTTGAACTTCGGTGCCACTGGAGAGTCGCCTATTCTCCATAGTTCGATCTCCAAGCCAAAGAAGTTGACGTTCTCTTCACTGATCTGATTCAGCCAATCGAGTGCCGCCCGGTGCTGTTCTGTGATGAGAGTCGAGATCCACACGACGATCACGGCATTGAGTCCCGCCGCGTACGTGATAATCTGTCCCAAGTGCGTATGGTCCGTTCGCTCGAGTTGATTCTCGATCAACACCCAGCGGTCCTCTGCCTTCTCCTTACACAAGATATCGGCAGAAAATGGACCCACACTCTTCTCGGTGGCCTCCAGCTCGAGTTCGAGACCAATGGTTTCACCGAGAAGACTAAGATTTTCCTCTCGGGCCAACCAAGGGGTGAAATCTTGCGGCTCCGACTTCCAGGCCAATCGTGGATCCACTTTCTCCAACCGCCCCAGCGCCATCGGTGTGGTCACGAGTCCCTTCCTTAGATTGAAAAGCTGTTGCTCGTGAATCATTAGCGGACTAATGCGGGCGCCACGCCAGGGAAGCAGGCATGCTCTCGCGCCTGTAGCCTTACAGATCTCTTCATGGTCTCACAGGTCAGCCGACTTTGAAGCACCCTCTGCCCTTCCGGATCTTGACAGCAGACGAGCGACGAGAAACACGTATGCTGCTTCGCCAAAGAAGACCACTGCAAGTGACAAACCGGCAATTAGGCCAGCCACTGACATTAAAATAAGCCAGCTCCCGGATATGTTTTCCGCGACTCGGGCATAGGAATTCCAGAGAGCAACAACGGGGATCACGAATAGCACCGCGAAAACCAGAAGCTTGAGGATCAAGTAGTACACAGTGCTTACCGCGCGAAGTCCCCACGGCGCTGCGGCTTCGTCTCTCGCGAACTGATATCGCCCCCGTGTCCACTGCGCCAAAGGCCCAACCCGCGTGAGACCTGACACCGCCAGAACATCGTAGAGGTCCCGCGGGTGAACAGTTCCGACAGAAGGGCGATAGCTTGAAGCGAGATCACCAACTACTCCGTGTGCAAGTTTATGGATTCGCATATGCTGGGCATGAGCAGAAGCCAGAGCCACACCAAATACGGCAAGGATTGCAAAGACGAGTGGATAGAAGGCACTCGATCCTACGTTCCCAAGGTCGAATGGTAGTTGCACCACATCTGGCTGACTCGAGTCGGCTGGCGCCTGCGGTAGGAGGACAATCAGCGCAACGGTTAGCATAGCCAGCCACATGCGAGTTGAAGCTCTTGCTTGAGCCGATTCTGCCTCTGCGAGCCGCTCGATCATGTTAACTGTTTCGCCCTCACTCGGTGGTTGGGTCATCGAACCTCACTGGTCTCGTCCCAAGAAGCATTGTGCGCCACAGCCAGGCCGTCCGCGACGGTCCGTCAGCAACCAGCTGTTTCAAACACTTCAAGCGACATCCCCAGACGCTGTCTCTGGATGTGGACCTTCGGCTGCGTCTTGGGACACTGGCGGGGAAGTCTGCATTTGACGCTCTAGGAATTGCTCGCGCAGCCTTCGATCCTGTTCAGTCAGCCCAAACTCGGAAGCTCGAATGACCTGCTGCGTTGATGCGGCTGGGTCCAACGTGTGGATGATACCTACAACGTGCTCCTTCAGCTGCTCGCCGCCCTGTATGGCCTCTCCGGCGAAATCGTAGAATTCGAGACGGACCGCCTCAAGAGGTAGAGCCATCCCTGCAGGCGACGTAATCAGAGCCTGGCGTTGATAAGCTCGGAGCTGACGACTCTTCAGATCATTCAAAAGGCCGAACATTGAACCCTTTAGGGGTCCGTACCTGTAGCGGTCTCGAATCAATTGCCAGAGATTCAGGGCAAGGGAGATGATTGTTGTGACTGCGAAAAAGATCTCCGTGCCCGACAAAGAGAACTGTTTGTCGCTCCAATGAAAAAGCATGATAGAGTAGATGGAGCCGGCGAGGAGAGAGCCGATGATCGTGCGCCACGTAAGCCAAGCTGTCATTAGTACTTCTCCTTATAAAGCTAGAAGGTCCATTCAAGACCTATCCGCCCCTAGGAGTACCTACTCGCTTTCGAATTCATGGCTCGTGAACTTGAGGGTGCGGCTATTCTCGGTCACTGTGCGGACGACCTGATCTGACACGCCGTCGGGGAGTCGCGCTTGAATCTCCAACGTGACCGTAACCTCCGCGGCGAGCTGCCCCGCCAAATGTGCGATCACTTCATCGGCGATACGACTCGCGTCACGACCGACGCGGGCTGGATCGAGCGCGACCGTGCCATAGAACCGCCGGACAGTGGGCTTCGGGGGAATGTCATTGCCAGCCGTAACGGCATCGTTAGGGGCGCGGGGGGCACCATCCTCAGCGTCTGGTCCAGCACCTCGATCGTCACCGGCAGCGATGGGGACCTCTTCAGCCAACTGCTGCCGCGCCACATCCGGTTTCACCAAAAGCCCGGGATCATCCGCCGCCAGCCAAACAACCTGTCCCCCGCGAAGACCCACATACCGACCAGCACCCTCGTCGTAGCTCTCGGCATACGCGAACGTGTCCGTCTGCCACGTGATGAGCCCGACCCCGTCGCGAATCGCCTGCGCCACGACCTCGGGTCCGGCCACCCGCGGCAGGTACAGGTACTGAGCGAAGTCTTCGACGAGCTGTCGAACGGGCACATGGTCACCACGCCAGAGAACCTCGTCTAAGTACTTGCGCAGGATCGTGGACCCAAGCGTAGTCACGAGGAGTTCATCGCTGCGAAGGCGCTTGCTGGCGCGTGCCGCGAGGGCCTCCCCGCCGGTCATACGGATGGCTTGCCAGGTGATGGGTGACTTCGGATCGGCCTGTTCGGGGACCAGGATCCAATGATACGTCTCAGGGAGCCGCGCCAGGACGGTGCCGTCCGCCGCTTGCTTCTGGGTCTGCGCCTGACGCACCTGATGCGGATCAAGATTGAGCACGTTCTGCTCGTCCAGAATCGAACGCCACGCCAGGAATCGACAGACTGCCTCCTCCAGGTCCTGCAGCCGCACTTTGTCCGCTGCCATGAATACGAGAGTGTTGCGGTAGAGACGCGGCGAACTGCCGCGAGACTCCAGTATCGCCCGCGCCGCGACCTCGGCGGCGCTGCCGGTCTCTTTCGAGTGCGGCTGATCGGGTGGCAGCACCACCAGCCGTGCATCCACGTCGTCGGGCACGTCCGCGCCCGTCCGGGGAAGCGGATGGATTCGCGAGAAATCGCCGGCCCGGCGGAGATCGACCCGCAGTCGCTGCTCCAGCTCCTCGGCCACCTTGTCCCGGTCGCGCTTCAACTGCTCGGCACGATCCTCGGCGATCTTCGTGACCGTCGGCTGGGTCGAATACCAGAAGCGGGAACCGTCCTGGTACAGATAGGTCGCCGCCGCCGCTAGCCGGCGGAGCGCATCCCCGAATACCGCCGGCACCTCCCCCGGCATCACGCAGCCGAGGTTCACTCGCCGATCTTCGAGTCCGCGGTGTGCGGCCGCCGCCGTGGGCGCCGACCCCAGGTAGATCGTTCGGGCTACCCGCCGCGTAGCATGCAGCTTGCCGAGGTTGGGTTGGTCGGCGTCGATCTTGAGCGGTAGGGAGTGTGGCCCGTCCACGTCCTTCTCGATGATCGGGGCCCAGTTGTCGGAGAGGTACCGCGTCAGCTCGGACTGCACCCGAGGATCATCGATCGGCACCGTGGACGGCAGGATCAGAGGGTTCTTGTCGCCTTTCTCCCACAGGCTGTGAATCACAGCAGCCATGAGCCGCAGGACGCCCCTCGTTCGCTGGAACTTGAGCAGAGTAGACCAGTCGGTGTAGAGCCGGTCGAAGATCTCCGGGTGGATCGGATACGCAGCCTGGATACGTCTTTCGTAGTCACCCGTCCTGCACTCTGGCGGGAACTCCGACGCCTGGGCGCGATAGAGATCCGCGAAGGCCCGCGCGGTGACGTCCCGCTGCTTGTAGTCGTCCGGTCCAGACAGGGGCTCGAACAGGCGCCGCCGAACGATCTCGAACCCCTCCTCGGCCGTTGCCGGCCGCCAGGACGATTCCAGCCGGCCGATCACGTTCCGCAACCGTTCCAGTGACTCGCGCCCTCGAATCCCTCCCACCTCCGAGTCGTCCGCCTTTGTGTGAGGTGAGCCCGAGGTATCCGAGGCGGGCAGGGAGATCACGAGCAGGCAGTTCCCGGCGAGCTTGGCCGACTCGCTGAGCGCCTGCGCGAAGGTGAACTGGGTTTCGAAACTGCCGGCCGGCAGGTCGCTCTCCTCGTGAAGCTGGCGCGCGTAGGCCACCCACTCGTCGATCAGGACGAGGCACGGGCCATACTCCTTGAACAGCTCTCGCAGGACGTCTCCGGGATTGGTAGCCTGCTGGTCGTCCTTTTCCACTCGGCTGAAGGCCTCCCGGCCGCCGAGTTGATAAGCCAGCTCACCCCACAGCGTACGGACTACCGTGCCATCTGGCTTCGTAATCGGGTTGCCCGGCGAGATCTTGTTTCCGACGAGCACGATCCGCTTTGCACTGGGCAGGGACTTGACCCCGGCCTCCGCCAGCACTGCATCCACACCCGCCAACTCGGCCGGATTCGTCCCAGAAAACAAGTGGTAGAGCGCCAGCATCGAGTGGGTCTTACCACCGCCGAAGTTGGTCTGGAGTTGCACGACTGGATCGCCGCCCTTGCCCGCCAGGCGCTGCACGCCTCCCACCAGAAGGCGCTTCAAACTCTCGGTGAGATAAGTGCGACGGAAGAACTCCGGCGGCTTCCTGTACTCGTCAGACCCTTCCCCCAGGTGCACCTGCCAGAGGTCCGCGGCGAACTCCGCCTGCTGGTAGCGACCGCTGGCCACATCGGCATGGGGTGTGACCACCTCTCGCCATGGCTTGAGTGAGCCAACCGCGGCGGCTTCGATCAGTGAACCGCCGACCCTCCGTTTCTCGCTCCGCACCTGCTCGTCGAACGTCAGCCGGCGCAACTCCAGCTTCATTTTGTTGACGGCATCGGCCTGCGGAGCGGAGACAGCGGTGAGCAGGCGGGCCATGGAGTCGAGCGCCCGATCGGCGTCGTCACTCGAAAACGGCTCCTGGTGCGCCCATCGGTTTCGCACGTCACGCAGCTCGGAAACCAGCGTGCGCTCGCTCTGGCCCAACGTCTTGCGAAACACGGTGTTCCACTGGTTCCACAAGACGGCCAGCAGAGAGGCGGCGTCCCACTTCGGCGGCGCCTCGTCCTTGAAGAGCTTCACCTGGGTCTCGTGCACAGATTGGCGAACGATGCCGAGCCAGCCTTGGGCGTCCTGAGCCTTCAACTCGCGCTCCACGAACGGCGCGACGCCGTCCTTGAGCATCTCGAGGGCCTTGCCGACCCGCTCCTGATTCGTGATGGCCATATCGAGGGACCTATCCCAATAGAATTAGTTGTGCTACTCGAACAAACCCGCCTGCGCAGCACGAGGCACAGCGTTCTCCTGCGCCAGCCTGGCGAGTTCCGGCCAACTCTGCACCAGCCCGTTGTAGGCCAGAGCTTCGCTCGCCCGCTTCTTGCGCTCGCTCATCACGTAGAGTCGATAGGCCAGTTCACGCGCGATCTCGGCCTTTGCGCCCAGCTTCTGGACGAGCTCAGCGGCAGCGCTCTCGCCGCCGGCTTCGACCGCACGAATCAGGTGGTGGACGATCTCCCAGGCCGTGAGGCGCGGGTCGGTGGCCGGGTCCCAGTCGGCAGTGAGCTCCTCGGGCTTGAGCAGGCGCACCTTCCCGCGCTTCGATTCGAGGATGCCGGCCTCGACCATGCCGGCAACGCTAGTGTTCTTGGACTTGCTGAGCTGCTCAGCCACGCCGTACTCGCCCTCGGCGAAACCCAACTGCTCGAACCAAGTGATTGCCCAGCGGGTGTCAGCGTCGAAGTCGCCTTCCTGCTCGGCCAGCACCTCGTCGAGAGTCTGATTGATGAGCGCAAGCGCCTCGCGCACGGAAAGTGGTTTGCCCGCGGCGTCAAAGACCGCGTCATAACGCGTATAGACTGCCATACCCGGGCCGATAGCTGCCTGCGCCAGGTCCACCGGTGCAATGTTGCCGCGCTGGAGATGGGCGAGCGCCGGCGGCAGCTCAGCCTTGAGCGCGGCGACGAACTCGCGGCGCGTGGCGGTGGAGGCCGAGACAGGGCGCTGGCGGCAGACGAGGATGATGCTGGAGGCGAGGGCGTTGGAACCAGTTTCGCGCAGGCGGCCCGGTCGTTCAGTCCGGATTGGCCAAGTACCATGGATGCCGAAGCCGGCCACTATGACAGCCTCAAGAAAGGTCACCCAGCCGGTGCTAGCTATCCCGTCATCGCCGTCGGTCTCGCTTTGCTTGAATGCATAGTAGATGGTGACTGGGAAGGCAGGGTGCGCCTGTTCGCCAAGACGGCGCATCGCCTGCGTCATGCCGCCGAGGAAGAATGCCTCGGCCCCTGCCTTGCCATCATGACGGTAGGCGAACGCGACCAGTTCCTCTGACTTCGGCACTGCGAGCGTAGCAAAGAGGTCCGGGAAGACGGGTCGCTGCGAGCGACGCAGCCAGACGTAGAAGAAGTCCGACAGGTCAGCGTACGGCACGTTGTCGTAATAAGGCGGGTCGGTGGACAAGACTTTCCCTTGGGTGCGCTCCTGGCAACCAGCATCGGCCTGCTCAGATAGCGAGGTCGGTGTAGCTGGCAAGCGTTCAACGACGCGCACGACCCACTCAACTGCACCGAGCCAACACCCGGTTGAGTCCGAGATTGGGTTGCATTCGCTATAGTCCCACGTCATCGGTAGGGCCTGACGACCGAACGTGTGGGCGACGAAGTCGCCAGCCCAGATTGCCAGCGACGACCAATAGTCAGCGCTGCGGTCCGTCGCACAGCCGAGATACACCCCCACTGCCTCGGCGTAGGCGGTGGCGCCGGTGCTGCCGTCGCGGAGGGACACATTGTCATCAGGGAGACCTGCGACAACGGCGTCGCGCTTCACCCGCTCGCGCGCTTCGGCCACCAAGTCGGAGAAGGTCGTCAGCGCCACGAGCTGGCGGTCAGTGAAGAGTTGATCGAAGCGGTCCATGCCGTAGGGCTTCACGCCGAGGTACTGCGTGCTGCCAGAAATCGTTAACTCCGGTTTCCACCCCGGATTCGCCCCGAGCGCGGCCGCCTCGTGCTCAAGCGTCGGCGCGAGATAGACCCGCCCGCGATCACCCTCGGCCACGATCGCCATCAGACGGGCACTCATGCGCCCGGCTTTCCCCTCGGCCTTGATGTAGTCTCCCGCGATCGGCGTCCCCGACATCAAGCACTGGAAGTTCGCGCCTCTAGACAGTTTGGTCCCGCGCTTCGCCGCCGCCGCATCCTTCGGCTTCCCCACCATCACCGTGAACCGGTACTCGTCACTCTCGATCACAGGCTCGACGTACGCCTCCTTCCCCGTCTTGGTGGACAGCATGAAGGTCGATGCGAGCGGTACGTCCACTTGCGCGAAGGCCGGATTCGGGCTCTTCACGGTGCGCGCCCAGAGCCAAGCGATCACGGTGAGCTTGCGGCCCTCGTACGGCTTCATGTCCGGCCGCGCCTCCACCATCTCGGCCGTGACCTCGATTTGGGGGTAGAGGTGCCCGATGCGCCTCTCGGCCTCGTCCCGCATCCACCGGCCGTAGTGGCGCACGTCCTCCGCCAGCCCTTGGGCACCTCTCCACTCCCGCTCGATCAGGTTGCGGTTCTTCCTGGCCTCCGGATTCACAGGAGGCTTCCCTGCGAACTTTGGCGGGATCTCGATCATCGCCTTGCAGATCAGGACTGCCACGGGGTTCAGGTCGCTTGCGTACGCCTCGAGCCCTAGCCGCTGCGCCTCCAGCGGCAATGATCCGCCGCCGGCGAACGGGTCGTGGAACGCGGGCAGCCTGTGGCGGTCGAACAGCTCCTTGGCGCGGGGATGATCAGCGCTTTCGGCGCAGGCGCGCCGCCAGCTCGCCCAGATCTCCTCGCGCGCCGCCTGCAGGACCGTCTCGTTCGTGGTGTTCTCCCACTTGACCAGATCCTCGATGATTCGGAAGAGCCGCTGGCGCTCCTTCTCCTGCGCCTTCTCCGTCGGGAACAGGTCCGGATACGACGAGGGGTCGTCCACCATCTGCGCGAAGATCACCGCCCGCGCCGCCGCCAGCGGCCGCCGGGCCCACCAGATATGCAGCGTGCTCGGATGCCCGTGGCGGATGGACTTCTCCCGCGCCGAGGCCTTGTTGATGGCGTCCAGCGGCAGCGCCACCTCGATCAGCTTCTTCTTTGGAATCACGATGGATCTCCCGCACGAGTCAGCAGTTCCCCGAAATCATAGTTCACGCTGGTGACACCAAAGTCGGGCTCCCTCTGGAAGGGTTGACGCAGGTAGTGCACTCGATGAGCGTCGCCATCCATGAACTCGACCAGGGCCAGGATGAAGTCATCAGGCTTATTGAGCGAATAGAGGATCTCGTTCTTGGTCACGGTGACCGTGTCCGCCCCCGTCACGCGTCCCTTCACTTCGATGAATCGGAGTTTGCCCTCACCGGGGACGCGGCTCTCGATGTCGTAGCCGAGCTTCTCGTACTCACGGTCGGTGGGGTCGAAGCCCAGAGCACGCTCCACCTCCATCACCACTTTCCGGGCGCGGATGGCGGATGCTTGAGTGTCGATAGGCCTCGACGGCGCTCCACTCACCCGCCCGGTCATGGCGGCGATCAAGCCGCACGGCACGACCACGAGTCCGCCCAGCACCACCGGCGGCAGCGCGGAGACCTTGGCTTCACGGTCCAGTTCAGCGAGGCGCTTGTGGAGGCGCGCCTGCAGATCGTCGGCCCGGCGACGCGCCTCCCGCGAGTTGAGCCGTGCACCAGCCTTTCCCGCCTGCTCCTGGAGCTTCAGCTGCGCGGCACGATGGTCCCAGTGGTTGATCTCCTTCATCAGACGGTCCTGCACCGCGGCCCTGGTCTTCTCAATCCACGCGAGCCGTGGCCCGCGGACTTCGGCCAGATGCTCGGGCACGACGTGCGCGACCGCATGGCTCAGTGCCATCTGCTCGATGGTCTGGCCCGATCCTCCCACGATCCATGCGCACTCGGCGCGGGCGAGAACCTCGGCCGCCGCGGGCTCGTCCTCGGCGAGGGGCCGGTAATCGAGGTACGGGGCGTACTGGAGGTGGCGCATCCCGCCCGACTCGTCCGCCTCGACGTAGAGGAGCCGCCGCGAGATCGTCCGACGCTCGCCCGACGGCAGCAGGCTTGCGTCCTGTATGGCGTGCTCCAGCGTAAGGAGGAGGCGCGGACTGGTGCCCGGATCGCTCTCGTCCACGAGCACGGCTCCGCGCCTCAGCAGGTCGCGATGGCGTTCGAGGGTCAGGTCGAGCACAGCGTCGAGCAGCGGATGGCCCGGGCAGACGAAGGCGGCCAGCGGCTGGCCCTGCGGCGCGATGAGCCTCTTCTCGAACGCGACGCGTTCGTAGCGAGGGAGGACCGGCTCACCGACGCCGATCTGCCGGTCGCGGTTCCTCACGGGGGCCGGCACGTGGGTGATCTCGTAGCGACGCGGCTCGCGCTGACGGATGGTCCCCCCCAGCCGCTTGAACGCTTCGAGTAAAAAGGACTCGATGTAATGCGGCTGGAGCCGCCGCGCTTCGGCGCGCTCCATCTCCTCGCGGATCTTCGCCACCCGGCTCGAATCCATCGCGTCGCGGACTAGAGCCTTCTCGTCGATCAGCCCCTGAAGGTGCGAGCGGTCGACCCCATGCTCGACCGCCCGGTCCAGGCGGGCCCGGACGTCGGGCTGGTCACCGTAGCGGATCGCCTCGATCAGGAGCTTCCGCAACGGCTGCCCGTCGAACTGGAGCTTGCCGAGCACGTCGAATACCTGACCTCCCAACGCCTTGCGGGCCTCTTCAAGCTTCTCCAGGAGCCGCTTGTACACGTCGCCCTCGCGGGTCTCCACCGCGACCAGGTTCCACAGATGGCAGACCTCGGTCTGTCCGATCCGGTGAATGCGACCGAAACGCTGCTCGATGCGGTTCGGGTTCCAGGGCAGGTCGTAGTTCACCATGAGATGCGCCCGCTGCAGGTTAATGCCCTCCCCTGCAGCGTCGGTAGCGAGGAGCACCTGGACCGCCGGATCGTGCAAGAAGCTCTCCTGGGCCTTCCGGCGCTCTTCCCTCCCCATCTGGCCCTGGATCACGACCAGCGAGTCCGGCCGACCCAGCGAGGAGCCGATCTTTCGCTGCAGGTAGGAGAGCGTGTCGCGGTGCTCGGTGAAGATGACGAGCTTCTGACGCGGAGACGCGGCCGGCTTGGGGATCGGCCCGGAACCGCGCGGGGTTTCCGGCTCGGCCACTTGCTCGGGCTGACCGATCGGGCTGAAGATCTCGCTCAGCAGTCGCGACAGCTCGCGCCACTTGGTGTCCCGTCCGCTCCGACGAACCTCGGCCGCGAGCTTCTCCAGCCGCTCGAGTGTAGCGATCTCGATCCTGAGCTCGGCGACCGTCGCCGCGGCCGTGGCCTCGTCGAGGATCTCCTCCTCCACGGCCTCCAGTTCATCCTCGGGAGCGTCTTCGAGATCCTCGAGATCTTCCTCGTCGTAGGTGCGACCCTCCATCACACGGACCGAAACGGCTGCGCCCCTCTGCAGGAGCTCCATCTCGCGAATTCGCTTCTCCAACCGCTCGCGCCGACGCCGCAGCGACTGGTAGATCGCCTCCGGCGACGAGGCCAGGCGCCGCTGCAGGATCATGAGCGCGAAGCCGACGGTGCCGGCGCGCTTGTCGTTGGCGAGCGCTTCGGCGCGATTGAACTCCTCCCGCACATACGCGGTGACCTCCGTATAAAGCTGCGCCTCGGCATCGGAGAGCTTGTACGGCACGGTGTACGCGATGCGCTCGGGAAAGAGCGGTCGCCCGTCGAACTTGAGCAGGTTCTCCTTGACCATCCGACGCATCAGGTCAGAGACCTCGACCTGATGGACGCCATCGCGGAACCGGCCCTCGAAGCGATCTCCGTCCAATAGCGCCAGGAACAGCTGAAAGTCCTCTTCCTTGCCGTTGTGCGGCGTGGCGGTCATCAGTAGGAAATGCCGCGTCAGACCGGACAGGAGCTGACCCAGACGGTAGCGCTTGGTGTACTTTACCTCTCCGCCGAAGAACGTGGCGGAGAGCTTGTGCGCCTCGTCACACACGATCAGGTCGTAGCCGCAGTCGGGGGCCGCCAGCTTCTGCTGCACGTCCTCGTTGCGCGACAGCTTGTCGAGCCGCGCGATGGCGAGGTCGTTCTCCATGAACCAGTTCCCGGTAGCGGCAGACTCGAGCTTGTCGTTGGTGAGGATCTCGAAGCGCATGTGGAACCGGCGGTGCAGCTCGTCCTGCCACTGCTCGACCAGACTACCGGGACAGACGATCAGGCAGCGCTTGAGGTCGCCGCGAGCGATCAGTTCCTTGATGAGGAGGCCCGCCATGATCGTCTTTCCGGCTCCGGGGTCGTCTGCCAGGAGGAACCGGAGCGGCTGGCGGGGCAACATCGCTTCGTAGACGGCGGTTATCTGATGGGGGAGCGGGTCGACCAGCGACGTGTGCACGGCCAGGACCGGATCGAACAAGTGCGCCAGGCGGATGCGGTGCGCCTCCGAAACGAGTCGGAACAGGGCACCGTCGCCATCGAAGCTCCACGGGCGCCCGCGTTCGACGATCTCGAGACGCGGCTCGTCGTGGCGGTAGAGGATCTCGTCAGCGACCCGGCCGCTGGGATCGCGGTAGACAAGGGTCAAGGCGTCGGAGCCGTGCCAGGCGACGCTCACGACAGTGACCAGCGCGTCGGGGAGGATCCCGTTGATAGAGGCGTCGGGCTGGAGGTCTTCGAGGGTCAAATTGATGCTTTCATTGATGTCGAAGATCAGGTATCTCCACTTGCACGTCCGGCTAGAGGAAGTAGGCAGAAGAGACCGTGCGACCCGGACGGCCTAGTATAGGCGCCCTCTGGGACAGTTCAACGCCACCCTCATAGCCCGAGCTTACGAAGCTTGGAACAAGAACATGGCGTCTTAGCAAGCACTTGTCAAGACTTGGCAAGTCGATACTTCTGGCGCGGACTCCGAAGGGGGTGAATGGTTTCTACTACTCCCTCGTCCCGCATTCTCTTCAGCCAGTATCGCACGGTGCTGTCAGGGGCCGATAGGATGTCCGCTATGTTCGCGCGAGAGAGCTCTCCGCGCTCTCGGAGGAGGTCTCGGATCCGGCGCGAAAGGTCAGCTTCGGAACCCCGCGGCTCCTCCCTCCGCCTCTCCATTGGCAGGTCAGGCTGCTCCAACGCTTCACCCGTCAACCGATACGTCGTCCATCGGCCCGAACTCACCGATCGCATGAAGCCGAGTTGAACGAGCTCACGGAGATCTCGGGTAGCAACTCGGCTATCGACGTGGTTGAATCGCCGGTACACCTCGTTCGAAAGCGACTGACCGTTTCGCAGGAGAGCGAGTCCTACTCTCTGGTTATCCGACAACTCGTCGGCTCCGATTTCGGCCAGCCAGGAGAGTGTCCGCTCGTCAAACAGAGTATGGTTTGGGAAGGTCACGCCGAATGTCGCGATATGGTCTTTGAATTCCGGCGGGCTCATTCCGGCGTCTCTCAGGGCCGCCAGCATCGCACCGATACCAGATCCGCGATTCTCACAGACGGGCCCATTGGTTGGCACGGGCGTGTCTTCCAGGATCCTCATCAGGGTCGCGTTGCGAGATGACGAAATACCGGCCTCACCGAGAGTATCGATCGTGACCGGACCGTGGAGACCTCCGGCGTTCGTGATCGTGAGGCGGTCTGTGAATAGCTGAATCTGCACGGGTGTTCCACGCGCCAACGCGCTCAGATCCCTGTGGACGAGAGCGTTGACGATGGCCTCACGGAGCGCTGTTAGCGGGTATTCCCACTGTGAGCTTCGTCCAACTCCTTGAATGATGGCCCGGCGCTTCATATTGCGCTGAAGGATGTTGAGCGCCGGTTCGATCATCAGGGGGATCGGGCCATCGATTCGCGCCTCGTCCAGAAACCGCTCCCCCAATGGCCCTTCTTCGCCAATCCGTGTGCCGGGGAGCGCCACGAAAGTGAGGCCGAGCTCCGGAAAGTGGCGCTGGGGATCTCGGCCTAGCGCCAGCAGGCCCCCAAGGGTGAGTACATAGCTGCCTTCCCAGTCGACCAGGGCACCCACGGTCTTGAGAATTTCCTCATCCGAGGCAGATCGTAGCGCCAATCGGGCACGCCTGAGCCGCTGAAAAAAGGCACTCGTCAGGTCAGGATCGAGATCCTTTGTGCTCGTTCCGGCCACCGGCTCACGATCGTCCTGAGGCTGGCCTCGTGAAGCCCGCATTACTTGGACCTCATATTGGGTAAGGCGCCGGTCCCCATCAGCCACTCGGATGAAGGCACCGTTCGTCAATCCCGCCCCGGAGTAGTAGCACGGCTTCTCTCCGAGGGAGGTCTCTGGAATCTCGGCGACCACGAGCGACCCTCCATCGACTTCATGGAGACCGATCAGTGGGCGGACGGGTGGGACCATCTGGTCGCATATCGAGGCCAGGTCCTGCATGGCCTTTCGCGGATCCCCTACCCCAACGCTGGCAAACCCCGACGACTCGTCCAGGCCGAGAATGAGGATCCCGCCGCCCGGCACGTTGGCGAAGGCCGAGATGGTCCTCCATAGGCGCTCGGGGAACCCTCCCCGCGCCGCCTTCGCCTCCACGTGATGCAGGTCGGTCGCGAAGGTTCGGAGCTCTTGGATGACTGCGATGAGTTCTTCGGAGGTCATGGACTTGTCAAGCTAGCTTGGCAAGCATGTCTAGCAAGTGCGCAAGCTGTTTACCTCCCTTCTGCCGTCCCCATGCACGTCGGAGCGTTACACTCTGGATGATTCCCAACCGTTCTTTTGAACCCACAGCGATCACTGAGTTATCGGGATGAGCGACTCTCTCCAACCCACCCACCTCCCCCCCGGCCTCACCGCCACCGTCCGGGTAGTCGAATCCATCCTCGGCCAGGTCGTCGCCGCCGCCGAAGGCCACACCCTCTACCAGACCGTAGAGCAGGTCCGCCAACACATGGTCGCCTTCCGCGAAGCCACCACCCCCACCGACCGCCAGGCCGCCCTCGACCAGGCCCGCCAGCGCCTCGCCCCCCTCACCACCGCCGACAAGACCGCGCTCGCGCGCGCCTACACCCTCTACCTCGAGCTGGTCAACGTCTGCGAGAACGCCTACCGCACGCACCGGCTGCGAGCGAACCCGCCGGAGGACTCCGAGGCCCGGGCGCGCGTCACGTTCGTCCTGACCGCGCACCCCACCGAGTCGCGCTCGCCCGAGAACATCCGCGTGCTTCGCCGCATCCAGGACCACCTGGTCGACCGGCTCGAGCAGGGTCGCCCCATCGACGAGCGCGAGATCGAAAACCTGATCCACGTGGCCTGGCGGGTGGGGACCCACCCGGCGCGAAAGCCGAGCGTGGAGGACGAGGCGAACCACCTGTTCTCGCTCCTGACCGACCCGATCCTCTCCGAGCTGGTCGCGCTGGCCGAGGCGGGGCACGAGATCCGGCTCCGCGCCTGGGTGGGCGGCGACAAGGACGGGCATCCGGGCGTGGGACCCGAGCAGACGGTGGCCTCGCTCGACCTGTCGCGCGGGCGGTTCCTCGGCTTCGTCCGGTCGACGCTCCTCCCCCCGGTCCGGGACGACGCGCGCCTGGTCGGCGGCGACCCCACCGCCGCGCTCGCGGATCTAGACGGCGCCCTGGACGACCTCACCACGGTCACCGACGGCGACGGCGCCCGGGTCACCGCCCTCCACGACGCGATCGGCCGCTTCCAGGCCGCCTGGCGGGACCGGCTCGGCGTCCCCCACCCGCGGATCGCGCGGCTCTCGACGCTGCTCGAGATCTTCCCCGCCCTGGTGGTGCCGCTGGAGCTCCGCGAGGAGGCCGGCCGGTTCGGGTCCGGCGAGCCGATCCGGGCGATGATGAAGCGCTTGGGCGAGATCGCGGACGGCGGCTCCCTCGACGGCTACGCCCGGGCCTGCGTGGTCAGCATGACGAAGCAGCCGGAGGACCTGCTCGAGGCCCAGCGGGCGGTGGCCGAGGTGTTCGGCTCGCCCGTGATCCCGGTCATCCCGCTCTTCGAGCTCCCCGACGTCCTGGCGCGCGCGCCGGAGATCCTGGACGGCGCCTGGGCCGACGACGCCTTCC